>NZ_JBFTMC010000001.1:0-146966 GCF_056396765.1 Bacillus sp. 05T22 | reverse complement strand
CTTTAATAATGCGGGGTTATATAAAATAGATTCTATTTTCTCGCGCCAACAAGAGAACGATTCCAATGCGCTTTGTATTAATGACGTTTGGATAGAAATAAAACAATTGACGTCATCTTTTATGAAACACCAAGAAGAAGTAATGTTAACGGATTTACCTATTTTCGGTATTATTAGTGCAAAAGAACAGTCATTTCATACAGTAGGAACCCTAGTATAATAGTAGGAAACCGCCCAAAATACATATGTGGACGGTTTTTTGTATCTGTATAACGTAAAGAAAAGCGATACTTTAGCGAATACGTATTTCTGTTTTACTATCAAAGAAATGTGCTTTATTCATATCAAATGCAAGTTTAATTTGGTCACCATGTGCAAAAGTATGTCTTGCATCAACGCGCGCTGCAAAATCTTGATTTCCAAGTTTCGTATATAAAATAGATTCTGCGCCTAATAGTTCTGCAACTTCAATTTGAGTTGTAAATGTTGTCCCTTGTGAAGCCTCTAAAAATAAAAGTTCATCATGAATATCTTCTGGACGAATCCCTAGTACCACTTCTTGATTCACATAACCTTGTTCACGTAACAATTTCATTTTGCCTTCAGATACTTTGATTTTTACCTTATCATCTATAACAAAGTCTTGTTCTGTTAATTTACCACGGAAGAAATTCATTGCAGGTGAGCCAATAAATCCACCAACGAAAATATTTTCTGGTGTTTCATATACTTCTTTTGGTGAGCCAATTTGTTGTATTTTTCCGTCTTTCATAACGACAAGGCGTGATGCCATTGTCATTGCTTCTGTTTGATCATGTGTTACATAAATTGTTGTTGTCCCAAGTCTTTGATGTAGTTTAGAAATTTCTGAGCGCATCGCTACACGTAATTTTGCATCTAGATTTGATAGCGGCTCGTCCATTAAGAAAACTTTTGCATCACGGACAATCGCACGACCTAACGCAACACGTTGTCGTTGTCCGCCAGATAAAGCTTTTGGTTTTCGATTTAAATATTCCTCAAGCCCTAAAATCCGAGCTGCATCCGTCACACGACGATCGATTTCGTCTTTTGGTATTTTACGAAGTTTTAAGCCGAATGCCATATTATCATAAACACTCATATGTGGATAGAGCGCATAGTTTTGGAAGACCATTGCGATATCTCGATCTTTTGGAGGAACATCATTCATTACCTTACCATCAATTGAAAATTCCCCTTTTGAAATATCCTCAAGTCCAGCTACCATTCGTAATGTTGTTGATTTTCCACATCCTGATGGACCAACGAATACGATAAATTCTTTATCTTGAATGTGTAAATTAAAGTCTGTTACTGCTGTTACGTTATTATCATAAATTTTATAAATATTTTCTAACTTTAGTTCTGCCATGATTTTTCCCCCTAGAGAAATTGTGCAAACGTTTTCTTTGTGTTCATTATAAACGAATGTATTTGAAAAATAAATAAAAATGATGCAAAAAAATAAAACGTTTTCATAAATGGAGGGGGAATATTTAATAAATAAAGCCTCTTCTCTGTGAAAATGGGCTAAATTAAAACAGAAAAATGTAAGCGCTGTTTTCATTTGTTTTAAAATCTGTTATCATTCATTAATGAAAACGTTTGCGCCTGGATTTTTCGATTTAAAAATGAAATGAGGTAGCATGATGGAAAAACAATGGTGGAAAGAAAGTGTTGTATATCAAATTTATCCACGTAGCTTTATGGATAGTAATGGTGATGGAATTGGTGACCTTCGCGGAATCATTTCAAAGCTTGATTATTTACAAAACTTAGGTATAGATGTAATTTGGTTATCACCAGTCTATGAATCTCCCAATGATGATAATGGCTATGATATTAGTGATTATCGTAATATTATGGATGAGTTTGGAACAATGAACGATTGGGACGAATTATTAAGTGAAATGCATCAACGTGATATGAAATTAATGATGGATTTAGTTGTTAACCACACTTCTGATGAACATAATTGGTTCATCGAATCTCGTAAGTCAAAAGATAACCCGTATCGAGATTACTATATTTGGCGTCCTGGGAAAGATGGAAAAGAGCCAAATAACTGGGAAGCGGCTTTTAGTGGATCTGCTTGGCAGTATGATGAAGCGACAGATGAATATTATTTACATTTATTCTCTAAAAAGCAACCAGATTTAAATTGGGATAATGAAATAGTGCGAAAAGATGTTTATGAGATGATGGAGTTTTGGCTTGAAAAAGGAATCGATGGTTTTCGTATGGATGTGATTAATTTTATTTCTAAAACAGAGGGATTACCAACTGTGAAAACGGAGAAAGAAGGTTATGTATCAGGCCATCAATACTTTATGAATGGACCAAATATTCATGCATACTTACATGAAATGAATCAGAAAGTATTGTCGAAATACGATATTATGACTGTTGGTGAAATGCCGGGTGTAACAACAGAGGAGGCTAAACTGTATACAGCTGAAGAGCGTCAAGAATTACAAATGGTATTTCAGTTTGAACATATGGATTTAGATTCTGGAAAAGGAGGAAAATGGGACGTAAAGCCATGCTCACTCTTAACGTTAAAGCGTAATTTAACAAAATGGCAGAAAGCGTTGGAACAAACAGGATGGAATAGTTTGTATTGGAACAATCATGACCAGCCCCGTGTTGTCTCACGTTTTGGTAACGATAAAACATACCGCATAGAATCAGCGAAAATGTTAGCGACGGTACTTCATATGATGAAAGGTACTCCTTATATTTACCAAGGAGAAGAAATTGGGATGACAAATGTTCACTTTGATTCGATTGATGAGTACCGAGATATTGAAACGCTGAATATGTACCGTGAAAAAGTAATAGAGCGTGGTGAAGATGAAGAAAAAGTAATGCAATCGATTTATATAAAAGGACGAGATAATGCTAGAACGCCAATGCAATGGGATGATGGAAAGCACGCTGGATTTACAGCTGGAGAACCATGGATTGCATTAAATTCTAATTATAAAGAAATTAATGTGACACAAGCGTTGCAGGATAAAAATTCTATTTTTTATTACTATAAAAAATTAATTGAACTTCGTAAAAAACATGAAATCATTGTGTATGGAACATATGATTTAATTTTTGAAGACCATCCATCTGTTTTTGCTTATATGCGGACATGGAAAGATGAGAAAGTACTTGTCATTGCGAACTTTACTGAGAATGAGTGTGTATTTGAAATGCCAGAAGAGGTAAATTATAATAGTTCAGAATTATTGATACACAATTATGATGTACAAAATGAAACAATTAAGAGTATCGATTTACAGCCATATGAAGCGAGGGTATACAAGTTAAAATAATGAAAAGCCTTGAGTCAGAAATGACACAAGGCTTTTATATTTTACCATTTCAAAATTGAAAATCCATATGGTGGAAGTGCAACCTGTAATGAGTCTGCTTCTGCTGAAAATTCTTCGTTTGTATATAAATTTATAATTTTTTTACCGGCGATATCAAAAGGTATAGGAGCTGAAATCTCTTGGTTTGTTGGATTTAAAACAAAAAATATCGTTTCTTCTCCGTATATTTTCGTATAAGAAATGTAACCTTGTTCATCGTTTGCTTCAATACATTGGAATAATCCATGTCCACCAAATGCTTTATATTGTCTTCGTAATGAAATTAATGTTTGTATATGCTTAAATAATACTGTATCTTGCTTATCTTCATCCCAGACCATACATTTCCGGCACCCAGGATCCATTCCRCCATCCATACCGATTTCATCRCCGTAATAAAYRCAWGGWGAACCGATGAAAGAAAGRTGRAATACATAAAGTAGTTTTACTTTATTTTTATTTCCTTTACAGGTTGTTAAAACTCTCGGTGTATCATGACTGTCTAATAGATGAAAAGCAGCTTCGTTTACGTTCATGGAATAAGAGTGAAGAGAAGCTGTAATTTGTTCCATAAATTCACTTGCCCCAATTGTTTCGTTTGCAAAGTAAGAAAGCAGGGCATTTGTAACAGGATAGCTCATGACGGCATCGAATTGATCACCTTGTAACCATGGCTGAGCATCATGCCAAATCTCTCCTAAAATATAGACTTCAGGGTTAATTGCTTTTATTTCACTACGGAATTCTCTCCAAAAGCTATGATCAACTTCGTTTGCTACATCGAGGCGCCAGCCATCAATGTGAAACTCTCGCACCCAATAACGCCCTACTTTGAGTAAGTATTCTTTTACATCTGGATGGGCTGTATTTAATTTAGGCATATATGGTGTAAAGGCGAAGGTATCGTAGTTCGGAAGTGGCTCTGTTACAATTGGAAATTCGTGAATATGAAACCAGTTGGTATAGCGAGATTGCTTTCCTTTTTTGAGAACATCTTGAAATTTATCAAAGAAATATCCGCTATGATTAAAAACGGCATCTAGCATTACTTTTATACCTCGCTTGTGGCAGGCGTTAACAAGTTTTTTAAAAGTTTCCTTCGTCCCAAATTGCGGATCAATTTCCATGTAATCAATTGTGTCATATTTGTGATTAGAGTGTGCTGTAAAGATGGGAGTGAAGTAAATTCCGGAAATACCAAGCTTTACAAGATAATCAAGGTGCTGGATAACTCCAGCGAAATCTCCGCCAAAAAAGTTAGTAGTTGTTGGATCAATGCTCCCCCAAGGAAGAGTATCTGCTGGATTACATGAAGGATCTCCATTAGCAAAACGTTCTGGGAAAATTTGGTACCACACTGTATCTTTTATCCATGAAGGAGTTCTAGAAACATCCTGTTCATGAATAAATGGAAAGCAAAAAAAGTTGCCAACATCATCATTAGGTGTTTCAGGGAAAAAGCCGCGTTCTGTATAGACGATCGTTTCCGTATTATTTTTTAGTTCAAATCCATATCGTAAGCGCTTAAAGTTCGGTTCGATTGAAACGAACCAATAATCAAATAAATCTGTTGAGCCGCTTTTTTTCATCGGTATGTTTGCTGTGATCCATTTCCCATCTTGCCATTCATAAGGATCGCCATGAATGAGTGAGGCGATATCTACATCATTTTTTTTTGTACGCAATCGAATATGGAGCGTTTTTTCATCGTAAGCGTATGCGTAATTATCTTTCGGTCTATGGTATATTGCTTCTTTAAACATATAGAAAATCCCCCTTTGATATCTCTATAAATAATAATATATTGCAAACGATTGCTTTTTATATAACTTCAATATTGCTTATAAGGGTAGTATTCATTTTACATAAAGTCAATGGATATAAAGAAAGACTTCATAAATTTTTTGAAAAATACATAAAGAAAATATTTGCAAAATATATAAAAGAATGTATAATGATAGACAAATAGCGCAAACGTTTTCATAGATTGGAAGATTGTTTGCGCTTCTATAAAACTTGTAAGTGCAAACGTTTTCATTTTAGTCGATTATTACATATATAACTTAGGGAGGTTTTGAGGGTGAAGAAAGCATTATCATTATTAACAGTTTCAGCTTTGACAATTGGTATGTTATCGGCATGTGGTCCGAAAGATTCAGGGAAAAAGGAAGCGAGTAAAGAGAAGAAAGATTATGACCTTCTTGTTTGGGAAGATCTTAAAAAAGGTCCTGCATTAGAACCAGCGGTAAAGAGCTTTGAAAAGAAATATAACGTGAAAGTAAAAGTGGCTGAAATTCAAATGACGGATCAAACAAAAAAACTACGTCTCGATGGTCCAGCAGGTACAGGTCCTGACGTTGTAACATTACCGCATGATCATATTGGAAATGTTGTTACTGAAGGTTTAATTGATGAAGTAAAAGTTGATGATGCTGTGAAGAGCAAATTTACGGACTTATCTATAGAAGCTCAAACATATAAAGGGAAATTATATGGTTTGCCAAAGGCGATTGAAACACCTGTATTTATTTATAATAAAAAGCTTATGCCAAAGGCACCAGAAACAATGGATGAATTATATAATTTCTCGAAAGATTTCACAAAAGATGGTAAGTACGGATTTTTAGCACTAGGAGATAATTTATATTTTGCAAATGCATTTATGGCTGGTATGGGAGGATATATATTTGGTGAGAAAGATGGAAAACCGAATACAGCCGATATCGGATTAAATAGTAGTGGCGCGGTACAAGGGATGGAATATATTCAAAAATGGTACAAGGAGAACTTGTTCCCAAAAGGTATTATTGGTGAATCTGGTGGGGCAGCTGCAGATGGATTGTTTAATGAAGGAAAAGCTGCATCCATTATGAATGGTCCATGGGCATTTCAAGCTATGGAGAAAAACGGAATTGATTATGGTGTAGCACCGATGCCAAAATTACCAAATGGTCAACCGATGAAAACTTTTGTTGGTGTAAAAGGTTGGCATGTAACAAGCTTTTCAAAAAATAAAGATTTAGCAACGAAATTTGTTGATTGGGTAACAAATGAAGAAAATGCAAAAATTCGTTATGAAAAATCAAAAGAAATTCCGCCTGTAAAATCATTAATGGAAGATCCAATGATTAAAGACAGTGAAGCTGCAAAAGCAATAACGAAACAGGCTGAGACAGGTATTCCAATGCCGAATATTCCAGAAATGCAAGAAGTATGGGAGCCTGCAAGATTTGCATTAGAGTTACTTGCAGCTGGAAAACAAGAACCAAAACCAGCACTTGATGAAGCTGTGAAACAAATTAAAGGAAATATTGAAGCAAACCATAGTAAGCAAAAATAAGACGGAATTCGTATCTCTTATAAAGAAGGGATACGAATTCTCCTCCTTCCAAGGGGAAGAAAAAAGGGGGAAGAAATATGCAAGCATCCATTGAACCAATGCAAGAGGTAAATGGTTCAAAACACCGCAAAACAGCCGCGATGTTGTCAATCATTCCAGGTATAGGTCAAATATACAATAAACAATATGTAAAAGCTCTTATCTTTCTTGTATTAACAGGTTCATTTATCGTAGCATTTGCGGATTTGTTAAATATGGGATTGTGGGGAATTGTTACGCTTGGTACAGAGGTTCCTCGGGATCATTCTATCTTTCTATTAGTAAAAGGTATTTTAGCACTAATTGTTATTGCATTTGGACTAGGAATATATGCTTTTAATTTATATGATGCTTATCAAAATGGGAAAAAACGTGATATAGGAATACCGTTAAATTCTGTGAAAGAACAATACCGTAATTTATTAGATCAAGGTTTTCCATATTTGATGGTTTCTCCAGGATTTCTGTTATTAATTTTTGTAGTTGTGTTTCCAATTATTTTCGTATTCTTAATTGGATTTACAAACTATGATTTATATCATTCACCACCTGCGAAACTAGTAGAGTGGGTTAGTTTTAAAAACTTTGTTGATATTTTCACTTTACCAATGTGGAGAGATACATTTTTAAGCGTATTCTCTTGGACTGTGATTTGGACATTTGTTGCAACGACATTGCAAGTAGCACTTGGTATTTTCTTAGCAATATTAGTGAATCAGCCTGGTATTAAAGGGAAAGCAGTGATTCGTACAATCTTTATTTTACCGTGGGCAGTTCCAGCATTCGTATCCATTCTTGTCTTTGCTGGTATGTTCAATGAATCATTTGGAGCAATTAATAATCAAGTGTTAGCATTATTTGGGATTGAAAAAATTGCTTGGATGACAGATCCGTTTTGGGCAAAAATCGCTTTGATTTTTATTCAAACATGGCTTGGTTTCCCATTTATTTTTGCAATGGCAACAGGAATACTGCAATCGATTCCAGGAGAATTGTATGAAGCAGCTACAGTAGATGGGGCAACTGCATGGCAACAATTTCAAAAAATTACATTGCCGCTTGTTTTGTATGCAACAGCGCCAGTCTTAATTACACAATATACGTTTAACTTTAATAATTTCAGTATTATTTATCTATTTAATGGCGGGGGGCCTGCTGTTTCAGGACAAAATGCAGGTGGAACAGATATTTTAATTTCCTGGATCTATAAATTAACAATGACATCAGCGCAATACGGAAAAGCAGCGGCACTTACGATGATTTTATCGTTAATTGTTATTTCAGTGGCGTTATGGCAATTTAAAAGAACAAAATCATTCCAAGAAGAGGATATGATGTAAATGAATATAAAACGACAGAAGATGTTACGTCTTTCATTAAGTTATTTCGTCATTTTCATAATGTGTGTCATTATTTTCTATCCATTATTATGGATTGTTGGCTCATCGTTTAATCCAGGAGATAGTTTATCAGGATCAAGTATTATTCCGAAAAATGCAACGCTAGATCATTATCGAGACCTACTTAATCTTGATAAGAGTAATTATTTACTTTGGTATAAAAATACACTGAAAGTCAGTGTATTAACGATGATTTTCTCGGTACTATCCATTAGTTTCACTGCTTATGCTTTTTCAAGGTATCGTTTTGTCGGAAGAAAGAATGGATTATTAACGTTTCTAATTCTACAAATGATACCGAACTTCTCAGCGTTAATCGCACTCTATGTATTAGCGCAGTTGACTGGATTAATTGATACACATCTTGCATTAATTTTAATTTATGTCGGTGGAGCAATTCCGATGAATACGTGGCTTATGAAAGGATATTTTGATACGATTCCAAAAGAATTAGATGAGTCGGCTCGTATGGACGGAGCAGGGCACTTCCGTATTTTCTGGCAAATTATTATGCCGCTCGCAAAACCAATTGTGGCAGTTGTAGCTTTATTTACGTTTATCGGTCCGTTTACAGATTTTATTTTAGCAAGCATCATTTTACGCACACCAGAGAATTATACGTTAGCGGTTGGGTTATATGAAATGGTAGCGAAAAAATTTGGTAATGAATTTACAACATTTGCAGCGGGTTCGGTATTAATTGCTATACCGATTTCAATTTTGTTCTTATCATTGCAAAAATATTTTATTTCTGGTTTAACAGCTGGAGGTACGAAAGGATGAAAATGGGACATTATGTCCCATTTCTCTTTTTAGGGAGAATTTCGATTCATATGACATTGTAAGGGGAAAGATGTGAAAAAAATAGTATATTATAGTATAGGAAAATAAGCTTGTATCCCTTACAATACATGAAGAGGGAGAATATTAGTTTACATTAATATAATTTTTTGAGGAATGAAATAAAGTAATGGCGGCTTTCGTTTTCTCCTACTACCTGTAGAACTGCAGGATAAAAATAGATATGAATGAAGAATTAGAAGAGAGGAGGAGATTTTATGACAGTTACAATTAAAGATGTAGCGAAAAAGGCAAATGTTGCACCTTCCACTGTGTCTCGTGTAATTGCTGATAATCCAAGTATAAGTGAAAAAACAAAGCGCCGTGTCCGTAAAGTAATGAGCGAACTAGGGTATCATCCAAATTTAAATGCGAGAAGCCTTGCGAATCAAACAACAAAAACAATCGGTCTTGTTATGCCGAGTTCTGCAAGTAAAGCATTTCAAAATCCATTTTTCCCAGAAGTAATTCGAGGGATTAGCTCGTTTGCACATGTCGAAGGTTATGCGTTGTATATGTCAACTGGTGAAACAGAAGAGGAGATTTTTAATGGCGTTGTGAAGATGGTACAGGGTCGTCAAATCGGCGGAATTATTCTTCTTTATTCACGTGAGAACGATCGTATTATTCAATATTTACATGAACAAAATTTCCCATTTGTTTTAATTGGAAAACCATACGAAAGAAAAGATGAAATTACATATGTAGATAATGATAACTATACAGCTGCAAGAGAAGTAGCGGAATACTTAATTTCACTTGGACATAAACAGATAGCGTTTATTGGCGGTGGTTCTGATTTACTTGTTACGAAAGATCGTTTAGCTGGAATGAGCGATGCTTTAAAACTAGCTGACATTATGTTGCCAGATGAATATATTTTACATTTTGATTTTTCAAGAGAGGGTGGTCAGCAGGCTGTAGAAGAGTTAATGGGACTTGAAAAGCCGCCGACGGCAATTATGGCAACAGATGATTTAATCGGTCTTGGGGTGTTAAGTGCGCTTGCCAAAAAAGGGCTTGCCGTACCAAAAGATGTTTCAATCGTGAGCTTTAATAATGCTTTATTATCYGAAATTGCGAGCCCACCGCTTACAACTGTTGATGTAAATATTTATCAATTAGGGTATGAGGCTGCAAAAGCGTTAGTTGATAAGGTGGAGCATTCCGAATCCACTTCAAAATGCATTATTATTCCGCATAAATTACTGAAGCGCCAAACTTGTGATCATGATGCGTAAAAAGCTAAGAGTGTTATCTCTTAGCTTTTTGTTTTAAAAATTCTTCTAAACGATCGCAGCCTTCTTTTAGTGTTTCCATACTATAAGCGTATGAAAGACGAATATACCCTTCACCATACTCTGAAAATGCTGTTCCCGGAACAACAGCGAGTCTAGCTTCTTTAACAAGATCAATGGCAAAATCAAATGATGAGGATGTAAGATTTCCAACGTATGGGAATAAATAAAAGGCACCAGTTGGCTTCTCAACAGTTAAGCCCATTTGAATCAGTCTGTTGTATACGTAATCACGGCGTTTTTTATATTGATGACGCATCATTCGCGGTGCATCTTTTGCTGCTGTTAACGCTTCGATTGCAGCGTATTGTGCGATTGAAGTTGCACATGTAACGTTGTATTGATGAACTTTCAAAATATGCCCTGCTAAATAGCTTGGAGCAAATAAAAGACCGATGCGCCAGCCTGTCATTGAATGTGATTTTGATAGTCCATTAATGACGATTGTTTTATCACGCATTTCTGGAAAATGAGCGATGGATGTATGACTATCTTCATATACAAGCTCGCTATAAATTTCATCAGAAAGAACGAAAATGTTTTTATCTTTTAAAACAGATACAATATCTGTTAGTTCTTCTTTTGACAGTGTAACACCAGTCGGATTAGAAGGATAAGGTAAAACGATGCATCTTGTTTGATCTGTAATTGCATTTTGAATCGCTTCTGCTGTTAATCGAAATCCAGTTTCACGAACATCTACAAACACAGGGATTGCCCCGCACAGTCTAATAATGGGTTCATAGCCTGGATAAATAGGAGCTGGTAAAATAACTTCTGTTCCAGGTTCTAAAATAGTACGAAATGTAACATCGATCGCTTCACTAGCACCGATTGTAACGATGGTTTCGTTTTCAGGTGAATAGTGTAAATCGTAATTTTCCTTTAGAAAATGACAAGCTGCATTGCGTAATTCTAATAGGCCGGCGTTGTGTGTATAGCTCGTATAGTTTTCTGTAATCGCTCGTTTAGCAGCTTCTTTGACTAAAGAAGGAGTTGGAAAATCAGGTTGTCCAATTGTTAAAGAAATGAGATTATCATAGTTTTGAATCATATTAGAGAATTGACGAATACCAGAAATTTGGATATCCTTCACTCTAGGATTAATGAATTGTTCCATTTTGTCTCCCTTTCTTCCGCTTACAAAATTTCTTTTATTTTATCATAAATTTTATATTTTCGCTTTGGAGCGCAAAAAAAAAAGCCGCTTAAAGCGACTTTTTAATACCCATATTCCCAATCTATTTCATCTTCATTCCAAAGAACTGAAGACACTTTTCCAAGGTGTACCACAGATTCATTCACAGCGCATGTGCAATTTTCTTCCCCAGCTTTGTCTTGCAATTCTTCGTATACTGATTTATCCACATTTTCGAGAACGACCAAATTCTCCTCTTTTAAAACAAGCGTAGTTCCTGTCATAGTTATCATCCTCCTACTAAAATAATAATCACTTCTTTGTACACGTAGATAGTATGGATTATATGCTGTATGTTATTATAGTTGTCTGTTTATTGGACTATGTTTTATTTTATTTGTTAACCCGTATTCATTGTATACTGCATCATGGTAGTTTGGTACAGGGTTTACAATCATTTCGGAAAGTTGTAACATTTCTTAACGTTTATTCACAAATAATTTACAAATATGTTAAGAAAAATCTAAATTTTAAAACAAAAGCAACTGTAAAATGATATAATCATATCAAAATACATATAGGGGATGAGAGGCTATGGAGCTAATTCGTGACTTAATGATCCAAGTCGCGATCATTATTTTGCCACTGTTTTTATATGAAGCGATTCGTCTAAACCGTTATCAAGATATGCTTCCAAAGCCCAATCGCTATTTTATTATGTTCTTATCTAGTATTACGCTTGTTCTCTCTATGACGTATCCGATTTGTTTTGTCGATGTTTGTAGTTACAATTTCCATGCGATTCCGATTATGAGTGCTTTTTTGTATGGTGGGATTGTAGGGATTATCCCAGCTTGTATTTTTATTGTATACGAATGGTTTTTGAATGGTTTACAGTGGTTTCGGGTAATAGAAGTTTTATGTCTTGCAATCATTCCTTTCCTGCTATCAAAAAAGTGGCCTGTTTTTCCGAGAGAAAAAAAACTTATTGTGGCCCTTATTATTTCATCTTTGTATGTTCTTGTCGGTTTAGTGTGTAGTATGTTTGGGATTTTACTGAGAGTAGGCTTTACGCCACCTATGTCGCATTTATATAGTGGATACATATTTGCTTCCTTTATTATGGTTATGACAATGGTATTTCAAGTGTATTTAACAGAGTATTTAAATGAAAATGCATTGTTACGTACAGAAATGCAAAAATCTGAAAAGTTAAACATTGTAAGCGAGCTAGCGGCAAGTGTAGCACATGAGGTGCGAAATCCCCTCACAGTTGTTCGGGGGTTTATTCAGCTATTAGAAAGTACAGAAGATATGAAGAATAAGGACTATATGCGTCTTGTACTAGCTGAGCTTGATCGAGCCGAACAAATTATTTCGGATTACTTAAATTTAGCTAGGCCGCAAATTGAAAAAAAGGAACATATATGTTTATCAGCGCAGCTCATAGAAATGACTACTTTAATGTCTTCATTTGCAGCTATGCAAGGCGTTTATTTACAAGTTGAAATTTCTGAGAACCTTTATACAATTGGTGATAAGACAAAGTTAAAGCAAGCAATTATGAACATCGTTAAAAATGGAATTGAAGCGATTCAAGAAAACAAAGGGTATTTAAAAGTAACCGCCATTCAAAAAGATGATGTGATTATAGTGCGAGTAAAAGATAGTGGCGTTGGAATGACGAAAGAACAGCTAGCAAGGCTTGGACAACCGTATTATTCATTAAAAGAAAAAGGAACGGGCCTAGGGCTTATGGTTACCTTTAGTATTTTACAAGCACATAATGGTATGCTGGAATATAAAAGCGAGAGTGGAAAAGGAACGGAAGCAATTATTACATTACCAGCAGTTAGAAATAAGGAATAAAAGTYACCGATATAAGGTAACTTTTTTATTTATCTATATAAATTCAAGTTGAAAAAACGACATAAACTCCTTCATTTTAGTTGGGAGAGAGGATCCAGCCATGCATAGAAGCAGTCAGAGCCTTTTCCTGCCCCATGCCAAATAAAAATAGAAAGAGAAAACAACTAACGGTTACTTTTTCTGCTTCGCGTGAGCGACTTATATGTCGAAAAACTAAAATAGATTTATATACGTGAAAATGAAAGGCTTATAAAGCTTCTACCTTGGATGATGAAAAGYTAACGATGAAGGTTTTCTTTTATTCATTTGTTTTTTCTGGTTTGACTCGAATAAATAAATTTTTAAATGATTGAAATAAGCTTTGCTCCTTTGAGGCGGCGATTAGTCGTTTTGTTTCTTGAATTTCACGAATGACTTGCATAAGCTGTGCATCTCGATTGTTGTCTTTATTGTAAACGTGATTGACAAGCTTGTTCATTTTTTCTTCTTGCTTTGATTCACGCTTATACATATGATTCATCAATAAGTCCATTTTTTCTTTTTGTAGGGCATCTGTTTGAGCTGCGTGATCAATAAGCTCTTGCAGCATTTCTTCTTGTGTACCTTCTTTTACATAAACTTGTTGCATTAATTCATCTAGTTTTTCATCTTTTAAGCGGTTTTGTGTAATTAAGGTAGAGTTTTGATGAATAATTGCTTCGTTTAATTGGGCGAGCATCTCAAGTTTTAACATGAATTCTTCAAAGTTTCGGTCTTCTTCTTTCGCATGTACTTCTTGATTTTGTTTTAACATCGGTACAGGTGGACTGTCTTTTTCTTTTAAAATGATAGGAATTGTTTCTGTAATATCTTCTTGCAGTGTGGCTGCTCGTTCGTGAATTGATTTTAAAAGCTTCATATCATCCATTTTATATATACGAGCATCAGCGGTTTTTGCAATCATATAACCATGTTGTTCTAAAAGTTGACTATATTTTCGAACTATGTGTTTCGGGATTCCTGTTTTATTTGTAACATCCTTCGTTTTATATGTCGCCTCCATAACATTTCCTCCCCAAAAAGTATCGTATATACAAATTCCATCTTTTATTTAGACTTCCTTTGAAAAAGAATGTCGGAAGTCTAGAAGTTTTCTACATGATTAGCAAAAAGTTGCATAAAAATGAATGTTTTTGGCGTAAAGGGGAGGAAGGGATAAAATAATGTCTGAAAACATATATGGAGGAAGTTTGTTATAATAGCCTAGGAAAAGAAATTGGGTCGAAAAACGGAGGTACATATATGAAACAATTAAAAGGCATTATCATTTCAATTATTGCTATTCTTTCTATTTTAGTTGCTGTCTATGAAGCGTTTATACCAGCAGAACCAAAGAGTAAGAAAGAAGTTACATATGATCAAGTTCTAGAATTTCCAAAAGAACGTTATCCAGAGACGGGGAAACATATTGCAGATGCGATTAAAGAAGGGCATTCTAAAGTATGTACGATTGATAGAAGTGGTGCAGCTGATAGAAGAAAGTTGTCTCTAGCTCCATATCCAGCAAAAAAAGGGTACGATCGTGATGAATGGCCAATGGCAATGTGCAAAGAAGGTGGAAAAGATGCGCATATTGAATATATTAACCCTGCTGATAATAGAGGCGCAGGTTCATGGGTGGGAAATAAGCTAGATAAGTACCCAGATGGGACACGTGTGAAGTTTGAGGTTAAGTAGTAGAAGGGAATGGTGCTTGTGGAATTAACAATTTCCTACTCACAATTAATCGTGATGAATTATGATGGGGAACAGCCTTATGTAGACTGGACGAATGAAGATTTTGAGAGAGGATACGCTGAAGCAGAAGGAGTAATTATTTTTGAGGCACTTTCTGATTATACGTGTGAAATCAAAGCAACAGTTGGGAAGCGTATTGAGAAAGAAGAGACAATGAGAACGATATCAGTCCCTTTTAGGGTGGGGGACGAAGGAGTTTTTGTAAGGAGTATTTTTTCTGACAAATTTCCTATTTCAATTCCAAAAGGTGATTATCTGTTGGTACTACAAGCAATACCGCTTGAGGAACCAACAGATGATGAATTGTACAAGATACAATATGAATTGTTTTTTGAAGAGAAAGAGTAAAAAAAGCTACGGTATCGTGGCTTTTTCTTTTAAACTTCGTTACAATGAAGAACGGAAGAAGGTGTAAATATACGCCAAGTTTGCGGCGTAATCTTATCGTTTATTGGATCGGCTGCTTTTCAAAATCGTGCGGATTAAGTTTGGTTATTCTATTTATGTCTCTTTATATAGAAGAACTAGGAATTGATGATGTGAATAAATTAGCGTAATTGTCAGGAAGTTCATTTTATTTTTATTTGTACCACCTTGTTATTGGCGATGAACGCTAGTTGAAATATAGAATAAGGGTATCCTTTTAAAGGACACCCTTATTTCCTTATGCGTTTGTTTTTAGAAGAGAGCGGGCCTCTTTAGCAGCTTGAACCATATGCTCTAAAGCAGGTATAACTTCTTCTGTTCTTCTTGTTTTTAAACCACAGTCTGGGTTAATCCAGAAGTATTTTGGATCACATACTTTTAAGGATTGTTCTACAATTGTATACATTTCATTTTTACTTGGAACACGAGGGCTATGAATATCATAAACTCCTAAACCGATCCCTTTTTCATATGTTGTATGTTCTAATGTATGAATAAATTCGCCATGACTTCTTGATGTTTCGATAGAAATAACATCGGCATCTAATGCACGAATTGCATCTACGATATCTTCGAAGTTACTGTAACACATATGTGTGTGAATTTGTGTTTCATTCGCTACAGAAGAAGTTGCTAGAAGGAATGATTGAACAGCCCATGTAATATATGCGTTCCAATCTTTTTCTTTTAGCGGCATTCCTTCGCGAAGTGCTGGTTCATCGACTTGAATAACACGGATACCGGAAGATTCAAGCAATTTAATTTCATGACGAAGTGCTAATGCGATTTGGTAAGAAACTTCTTTTCGTGAAATATCATTCCGAACGAATGACCAGTTTAGAATGGTCACAGGACCTGTTAACATGCCTTTTACAACTTTATCTGTAAGGCCCTGGGCATATGCGGTTTCTTTAATTGTCATCCCATTAATAAAGGCAACATCACCATAGATTACAGGTGGTTTTACACAGCGAGAACCGTATGATTGAACCCAACCATTCTTAGTGAAAGAGAAACCAGCAAGTCTTTCGCCAAAGTATTCTACCATATCAGTTCGCTCAAATTCACCATGAACGAGCACATCAAGGCCGATTTCTTCTTGATATCGAATCCATTTTTCAGTTTCTTTTTCAATAAATTGTTCATATTGTTCATTTGTAATGTCACCGCTTCGCCATTGTTTACGCGTTTGACGAACTTCAGTAGTTTGCGGGAAGCTACCGATTGTTGTTGTTGGAAGTAGCGGTAACTGTAATGCTTCTTGTTGCAAAGCATAACGTTGTTCAAATGGAAGAGGACGAGAGAAATCCTCTTCTTTAAGGGTTGCTCTTGCTGTTTGTACATCTTCACGATTACGTGCAGCTGAAGATCGAATTGCTTCATGAGCGCTACGGTAAGTAGCTAATTCCGTACTAACACTTTCTGCACCCTCAGAAAGCGCGCGTTTAATAAGTGTAAGTTCTTCTAGTTTTTGATTTGCAAATGCAAGGGCATCAAATAGTTCTGTTGATAAGTGTGTTTCTTCCGTTTTATCAATTGGAGTATGTAATAAGCTACATGAAGGCTGAACGATCCATTCTTTCGGTGTAATGTGATCTTGTAATGTTTTAAATAAAGAAAGGACTTCGTCAAGATCAGCTCTCCAAATGTTACGGCCATCTATACAACCGACTGCTAAAATTTTATCGGATGGGAATCCATACTCTAAAACTGTGTTTACATTACCTTCTTTACCGTGAACAAAGTCCAATCCAATGCCGGATACAGGAAATGTAATAATTTCTTCATAGTTCTCTTCTACACTATCAAAATAAGTTTGTAAGACAAGAGTTGCATTTGGAACGCTTTTACGAATTGTCGCGTAAAGTTCTTTCGCCTCTGCTATTTCTTCTTTTGTTAAAGATGCAAAAATTGGTTCATCAATTTGGATGAGTTTTGCACCAGCTTCGTGTAATTCAGTTAATAGCTGTACATAAGGAGCAACTAGTTGATTTAAAATAGTAGCAAATTGCTCTTGTTTATATCCTTTTGCTAATTTTAAGAATGTATAAGGTCCTAATATAACTGGTTTTCCATCAACGCCTAATTCTTGTTTTGCTTCTTCGTATAAGCGAAGTGGTCGATTGTCTTTTAAAGAAATCTCCAATCCTTCTTCATATTCTGGAACAATATAATGATAGTTTGTGTTAAACCATTTTGTCATTTCGGAAGCAACGTGATCTTTAGAGCCACGTGCCATTGCAAAATATACATCAAGATAAGAAGTGAACTCTGAAAAACGAGATGGAATAAAGCCAAGCATGTAGGCTGTGTCCAGCACATGATCATAATATGTAAAGTCGCCAATTGGAACTAAATTGATTCCTTTTTCTTGCTGAGCTTTCACATGTTGAAGACGAATTTCTTTCATTGTTGTTGAAAATTGCTGCTCATCAATCTTATTTGACCAAAAAGCTTCCAACGTTTTTTTCCATTCTCGGTGTAATCCAATTCGTGGATACCCTAAATTACTTGTTTGAATTGCCATTTAAAATTCCTCCCTAATTGAAAGTAAGCATTTCCGTTTACTCGGAAATACATGTAACGAAAAGTATAAAGGTACAGAAAATAGCCCTCTCTTCTCGTTCATAACACCTAATCATCATCCGTGAGTCTATCAGTGTTGTTAAAATAGGCAGGTCTCTTGGCTTATGCTTCATATGACTTCTTTCACCTTCCCGTTTTCACAGTGGTATAGAAAAGAAGTCTCTGCACTTACAGTGGCGGGACCGCGTTGGAATTTCACCAAACTTCCCTTTTCAACACGAACTCAGAAATGTCGTGTACCTATTTTCCTTTTGAAAGGAATTTAACAAGCGAATATGATATTGAAACAAATTCTAACATAATTTTTTGAATTTTGTCTACTGTTTTAAAATAAGAATATTCATAAAATCATGACTTTCATCATTATGAAAATTATGATTTTATAAATGGGATGGAATCAAAGGTTCTATGTTTGTTTTCAACATGAATGATGAGGATTTATGTCTAAATAAGAGAGAAGAAATAATAAAGAGCATAAGGCGGTGGATGGTAGGGAGAATGATCAGTGAGGAAAATCCCCACTGATCAAGTGTCAATTTACATTCATTCCTATTTCTGAAAGGCGACCAGCACTTGCATCTTTATGGAGTTCATTTAACCAACGTAATTCAACAGTAATATGTTCAATAACACTGTTGAAAATATAAAGCTGTGCACGCGGAACATTTTCCTTGCTATGTTCGTATATGGATTGCATCGTATGTAAATATTGAATCGTGTCATCTCTCTTTTTTTCTAAAATAGGAATGATTGTTTTTTCATCACCAAAATGAGAGAAGGATAGTGCTGAATAGATTGGTTTATATATTTGGTTTTTTGCMTCGAATTGCTTTAAAAGCAGTGTATGGAAAAGTTCTCTTCCAGTTTCAGTTATATGGAAAATTGTCTTATCTGGTCGATTTGTATCTCGTACAACATTTGTAACCGCAATTGCCCCGTGTTTCTCCAATTGTTCAAAGGCGTAATAGAGGGATCCTTTTGCGTATTTAATATAACAATTCATTTGTCGTTCTTTCATTATGTGCTGCACTTCATATGGATGTTTATCTCCTTCGAGTAGCAAGCCGAGAATGACTAATTTCATGCTCACGCTGTCTCAACTCCTGTAATATAAACTTTATACATATTATAAACGGTATATCTCTTTATCGAAAGAGATATACCGTTTCATTTTGGCGTGTATTAACTTACTTGTTTCTGTTTTTTCTTTGTTCCCGTTAAGAGACGTTCTTTACCCATCAGTATAATACAGATAATACTTAGAACAGCTGGGATAAGCGCCCAGAAAAATGTATCGGCAATAGATGTCCCAAGTGCTTGTTTAATTCCATCCAATATTTGAGGTGGAATTTTTTCAGTAGCATGTGGTGACAATAAAAAGCTTGTGTCTCCACCTTTTGGTACCATTTTTGCTAATTCTGGAGGGAAAACAGCTTTTAATTTATCAGTGAAAATCTGATTTTGAATTGTACCGAAAATTGTCACACCAAGAGTCATTCCAAGAGAACGGAAGAAAGAGTTTGTTGATGTAGCAGAGCCGCGATCTCTCATTTCTAAATTGTGAATAGAAGACATACTTAAAACAGAGAATGAGAAGCCAACTCCAAGCCCAGTTAGAATCATAAAGATTGTTACGAGTGTCCGTGATGTTTCTAGTGTTAATGTGCCAAGTGAATAAATCCCAAGTACAAAGAAAATTCCAGATACGATCATAATGTTACGGTAACTTGTTCGAGACGCCAATTGTCCACCTACTTGACTTCCGACTACAGAACCGACCATCATTGGTGTTAAAATTAATCCTGCATTAGATGCTGAACCGCCAAGAACGCCTTGGACAAAGATTGGAATGTAAACTGTACAAATAATAAAAGTTGCTCCATAGAAAAAGGCAACACCTTGGCTCGCTGCAAATAAACGCTTTTTAAATAAATGGAAAGAAATAATTGGCTCTGTTGCTCGTCTTTCTACGAAGAAGAAGATAATAAGCATAATAGCAAAAGTAGCAAATAAGCCAAGAATCATATTAGAATTCCAAGCATATTCCTTACCACCAAGTTCTAGAGCAAACATTAAGCAAACAATGCTTATTACAAGTGTAATGGCACCAGTCCAATCGATTTTTTGTTTTCTATATTGTAGAGATTCTTTGTAGTACTTCGAGATGAAGAAGAAGGAAATAAGCCCTAATGGAATATTGATATAAAAGACCCAGTGCCAACTTATATAATCAGTAATATAAGCACCTAATAAAGGACCGAATACGCTTGATGTTCCAAAAACTGCTCCAAATAGTCCAGTCATTTTCCCTCGTTTTTCCGGCGGGAATATATCATACATGATTGTGAATGCAATTGGCATTAAAGCGCCGCCACCAATTCCTTGAATCGCTCTATAGATACTTAACTGTTCAATACTTGCTGCTGTACCGCAAAGAATAGAACCAAGCAAAAAGAGAAGCAACCCACCGATATAAAAACGTTTACGTCCATACATATCAGATAACTTCCCGAAAATCGGCATCCCTGCCATTGTTGCTACCATATAAGCTGATGTGACCCAAACAAATTTATCAAATCCTCCTAGGTCTCCAACAATTGTCGCCATGGCAGTGGCAACGATTGTATTATCCATTGCTGCCATTAAAATACCAAGTAACAATCCAGCAACAACAAACTTTGTTTTACTTACTTTGTTTTGAGATGCTTGTTCTTGCAAACATATTCCTCCTTTTATATAAGATCAACTGTTCTGTAGGAAAATCTTATTGGTAGTTCGTACTTTAGCATGTCTTTATGTATGACTATGATTTCACTATTTCTTTTATAAGAGAAGATAGTGCCATAAAGAAAAGCATAAATCATATTATAGTCAAATTTGACTAAAAGGCAAATTTTTTACTTTCTAGTTTTTAATATTGAAGAAACAAAAGGAAGTTATTGAATGATAGAGTGATAGCTATTTAAAATGGTTTTTTAATCACGTTGTCGAATAAGATAAAGAAGAAAGATAAAAATGTTGAAGACGTATATTTTTATTGGAATAAATAAGGGAATGCTTTAAGGTGAACGAATTGGAGAAGGGTGGTTTATTATTTAGTGAAGCAGAATAAATTTGTACAGATAATACCATCTGGAATGAGGTGAATTGTGATTGTGAAAATGTGGGAAATAAGTCTAGATAAAGAATTGTTTCCGTGGTCTTTACAACCTGTTATGTGGATGGAAGGTGGTTCTAAAGAAGTTACGAGCAAACAGTCTAATCCAAATGTAGCAGTAATATTACAAATTCGCAGTAAAAAAGAAAAGTGTTTTTCACAAGAAGTTGTTTATGATGTACATGAAATTCTTTTTATTCAATTAGAAGTTGAAAACATAGGAAGCGAAGAAATTTCTCGCGTAATCGTTAGTCATATGATTCGTGATCATTTTGCATATATCCCTAATACATTACAAACGAGTAAAGGGACGGGAGAGTTTTTATTCCAACTTGTAAGGTGGAGGATTGATGAATTACTACCAGGTGAAAAAGCTCAATTAATCTGTCAGGTCAAAGCATCACGTATACAAATCCCGTCTCATATTTCGTTACGTGCTACATACACATTTCAGCAGAAGGGCCGATTATATGGACCACTTCAAACAAAAGAAGCAATATTGATACAACAATAAAAAGGAATCCCGGGACGTGGGTTCCTTTTTTAATGCAAATTATGCTTCTTTAGTAATTCTTTTTGTTCTAGGCCTTTTTTTCCTACATAGTTATTTTTATATCCGAAGTATAAAATAAATAAGAAAGAAGCAACATTTATGATAGCATCAATTTGGTCATTTGTAATAAAAGAAAGCCCGAATGATTCAAATAATAGCTTTAATGATAAGAGAAATCCGGCTAAAAAACGAATGACGTCTGGAATATTTTCTCTTTGTAACATCTTTTTCTCCTTTCGGTAATGGATATATATTATATAAATACAAATTGAAAGACCGACATAAAACCCTTTTTAGGTGGGAGAGAGCATCTGGTCATGCAGACCCTTTTCCTGCCCCATACCAAGTTAAAACAAAGAGAGAAAACAAGTAGCGGTCACTTTTCGTTCTCCATAGCATCGATTTATATGTTGGAAAATCAAAATAGATATATACTATATATATGAAATAGAAAAGAAAATGAATACAAGTTTAAGAGAGAAAATGTACGGAAAATACGTACATTTTTGTTTTGTAAAAAAATATTATTGATATAGAAGCATACAGTATGATTAGTAATGCAAGATGTATAGATGCTCAATCCTTTTTGCTTTACTTATAATTTATATTATATAAAAGGTATTCAATTATTATTTTAGACGGTAACTTATCCGGGAGAGCGAAAATCATTAGAAGAGCTATGAAATAAAGTGAGAACTCAATCGTATAACATAGAGATTTAATAAATAGAGAATTATAAAAGTTTTTTCGTAACAATTCCATCTCTTTTGTTACAAAAAAATGATATATTGTAACAAAAGTCTTTAAAAATAGATTTAAACATCATATAATTGTAATGGATGTGTCAATACATTTTGCACAATGTTTTTTTATTTAAAAGTGTAGGGGAAACAATCTCTACACTTTTCCTTTTGAGGGAACAAAAAGAATATTTGTAAATTGTTGCAAGTGAACCTTTACACTGTGTAAAATGAACAAGAAAAGATTGATAGAAAGAGAGAAAGGGAATGGTAGAATGATAGACGTGAGGAGCCGACGATCGCCTTTGATCAGGTGGCTAGTTATAATTGCTATTGCAACTAGTGCTATCGCGGCGGGGTTTTTCATATTTCAATCCTTTACATCACCTGCAAGAGCTGTAGCCACTCAGGTAAACCCAATCCAGCTTGCTAGTGAACAGGTAAAAGTTGAGTTGGATAAAAAAGCACCGGTGAAATTTAATGGGGAAGTACGCAAAGTTGCATACTTAACTTTTGATGATGGGCCGAGTGAATTTCAAAAAGAAATTTTAGATATCTTAAAGAAAAATGAAATAAAAGGAACATTTTTCATGATTGGTGGAAACATCCCTTCTCATACAGAGAGTGTGAAACGTTTAGTAAAGGAAGGACATTATCCAGGTGTTCATAGCATGACACATGATTATGCCAAACTGTATAAACAAGGACAGTTTGTAGAAGAGATGAAACAAGCGCAGAAAATTGTGAAAGATGTTACAGGGATGGAACCTAAGCTTGTTCGTTGCCCGTACGGAAGTATGCCAGGGCTTAATCAAGCATTGCGGGACCAAATGGCAACAGTAAATATGAAAGAATGGGACTGGACTATTGATTCTTTAGATTGGAAATTACCAGGGAATCCAAATGGTGTAGTACAAAATGTCATTTCAGGGGCTAAACAAGAACGTGAAGTCATTTTAATGCATGAAAAAAAACAAACTGTACAAGCATTGCAAACAATTATTGATGATCTTCGTAAAAAAGGGTATGAGTTTGAAGTGTATGAAGAAGCTGCTCATTTTCCATTGAATTTTTGGCATGATGATCGTATATAAGTAGGAGGAAAAGAAGTTGAAGTATAATAAAATAGCAATTGTAGCGGCTTTATCTATGACATTATTAGCTGGTTGTTTCGGACCAAAACCAGAAGAGGAATTATATGTAGCATTTGAAAATGCTGCGAAGCAAGAAAAGCCAATGTTTGAAGACGCGAAAAAATTAGAGGCATTAGAAAAAGAAGGCCAAACATTATACGGTCAAATCGTGCAAGAAGGAAAAGATAATAATCAAGCTGTGAAAGAAAAATTAGATCAAGCAATGAAAAATACAGCAGAACGTAGAAAAGTAATTGATAAAGAAAAAGAAGCATTAAACAAAGCACAAGAAGAAGTGAAGTCGGTTGATAAATATGTGAAAAAAATCGAGAATGGTAAGCTAAAAGAACAAGCAGACAAAGTAAAGAATACTTACGAAAAACGATATGAGTCTTTTAAGAAGATGTATGACAACTATAGTAAATCATTAAAGTTAGAAAAAGAATTATTCACAATGCTTCAAGATAAAGGAGCAAAATTAAAAGATATTAGTGAGAAAGTAAAAACGGTGAACCAATCTTATAAAGATATTGATGCTGAAAAAGATAAGTTCAACGAATATACAAAATCATATAATACAGAAAAAGTAGCATTTTATAAACAAGCGAACATTAAAATAAAAGAAGAGAAGAAATAAAGCAGGTTGGCCATTATGGCCAAGCCTGCTTTATTTCTTTGTATACGTACGCCGATACCAAGGAATTGGTTCGCTTAATTTTTTTTCCTGTTTTAGCGCTTCCGGCCCAATATAATCTTGAAGCGCTTTTTTTGCTACTGCTAAAGAAAGAGTTGTTTTGGGGTTTCTATAGGAAGATTCAAGGCTACCGAGATGTGGGAGAGTACTGAAATCATCTTTTGTAGGAGGGATATGGAAAAAATAGTCACCTAACCGAACGAGAACATCTGATTGTTGCTGACTAAAACGTGGATTCCTAGAGAAATGTAATCCTTCTTTTATTGCTTTCTTTTCACTAATTAAACGTTCTAAAGCAATCTTTTTCAACCAATATAAATATTTAGGATTTGTAGCAGCTTTGGCATGCCGGTTCACAATGAAAATAGATTGAGCCAATTGATCAATAGAATATTGTTTGTGTGATTGAGACTGTGGTTGTGAAGGTTTCATAGTGGGACCCCTTTCTAGTTTTTCAATATTATAGCATAAATAAAAGTAGTTTTTATTATATACAAAAAATGATTGTATACATTTTCAATATTAAAGCAATATTGTTACAAAAAACAACTATTTTGTATAATAGTGATAGGAATGATTTCTAGAAATTTGATAATGAAAGAGTGAGAAGTGTGAAAGATATATTGAAACAGCAATATGCCATTATTGATATTGGTTCAAATACAATGCGATTGGTGATTTATGAAAAACAAAATGGAGGCTTTTATAAGGAAGTTGAAAATACAAAGGTTGTTGCACGATTAAGAAATTATCTAATAGATGGTGTGTTAATACAAGAAGGGATGGATATACTGCTGCAAACATTACTTCAATTTCAAGAAAGTACAAGGTATCACGGATTACATAATGTGCTTTGTGTTGCGACAGCAACAATTAGACAAGCAAAGAATCAAGAAGAAATAAAAAAACTTGTAGAAGGAAAAACTGATTTTGTGCTTAGGGTGTTATCTGAATATGAAGAAGCACGCTATGGTTACTTAGCTGTGATGAATTCAACTTCTTTTACAGAAGGAGTTACTGTCGACATAGGTGGGGGAAGTACAGAGGTTACATATTTTCGGGACCGAGAAATTGTAGAATATTATAGCTTTCCTTTTGGAGCGCTTTCTTTAAAACAACAATTTATTCATCGTGAGACACCAACCACAGAAGAATTAGAAGAATTAAGAAGATATCTATGGTATCAATTTCAAACGTTACCTTGGTTAAAGGAAAAAAGACTACCTCTTATTGCTATAGGTGGGAGTGCTCGAAATATGGTGAAAATTCATCAAAATGCAATTTCTTATCCGATAGCAGGTTTGCATTTATATAAAATGAAGGAAGCAGATATAAGGGATGTGAGAGAGGAACTAGAAAGTCTTTCTTTTACAGAATTACAGAAGTTAGATGGGTTAGCAAAAGATCGAGCTGATACAATTATTCCAGCGATAGAAGTATTTTATATGCTAACAAATATTATACAAGCCCCGTCATTTGTATTAAGCAGAAAAGGGTTACGAGAAGGTGTTTTCTATGAGGAACTTACAAAAAAATTAGGTATTTCTTATTATCCAAATGTAGTAGAGGAAAGTTTACACTTATTGTCCTATGAATATGAAATGGATATGAAATTTGTCGTTCAACTTATTAAGCAAGGAACGTTAATTTGTACACAACTTGAAGAGTCTGAAATTATTTATTTTTCAGAAAAAGATTGGGGTATATTTTATCAAGCTGCCAAAGTATTTAATATCGGGAAATACATAGATACAGAAGCAAGCCGTCTGCATACATTCTATTTATTGGCGAATAAAACAATCGACGGCATGATGCATAAAGAACGTATTAGACTTGCACTCATCGCATCTTATAAATCGAAAATGCTATTTAAACAGTACTTAGCACCATTTGAAGGTTGGTTTGATAAGAGTGAACAGAAAAAAATTCGATTGTTAGGGGCAGTTTTACAATTTTCAGCTGCTTTAAATGTGAGACAAAGGGCGCTTATTGAAAAGATTAACGTGGAAAAAAATAAAGAGAAGCTTGTATTCCGCATTGTTTGTAAACAATCAGCTTTAGCAGAAAAGGTACAAGCAGAAAAGCAGAAAAAGCAGTTAGAAAAAGCATTGAAGATGAATATTGATTTAATATTTGAAGAGGAATATTAAGTTGTACGGATGTCTTTACAAAAGTTTTACACTTTAATAAATTGGAATTTGATACAATAAATGTAACTAAATTATATTGAAAAAGTTTCAAGGGAAGTGTGAGGGGAAATGGAATTGGAATTGATGAAGGAAAGCCCTGTAAATTTGAATGATACTGCTTACTATAATAACCGTGAATTAAGCTGGCTTGCTTTTAATGAACGTGTGTTACAAGAGGCACAAGATGAAAGTAATCCACTTTTAGAAAGATTAAAGTTTATTAGTATTTTTAGTTCAAATTTGGATGAATTTTTTATGGTACGTGTTGCTGGATTAAAAGATCAAGTAAAAGCGGGCTTCAATCAACCAGAAAATAAGGCTGGATTAACACCAAAACAGCAGCTAAATAAAATTGCTACGAAAGCTCATGAATTGATGACAGTTCAGTATAATACATTTAAAAATACTGTGCTGCCAGCGCTTGAAATGGAAGGTATTGAGCCGTTAATATTTCAAGATTTAACGAAAGAGCAACGTGAGTTTATTGAAGAATATTTTGACGAACAAATTTTCCCAGTCTTAACGCCTGTAGCGATAGATGCATATCGTCCGTTTCCGATGCTTTTAAATAAAAGTTTAAACTTAGCTACTATTCTCTATGATGAGAAACAGGTAGAGGAAGAGAACAGAACAAAGCTTGGTATTGTCCAAGTGCCTTCATTACTCGAGCGTTTTATTTTTTTGCCAAGTGAAGATCAAAAGCATAAATTTATTTTATTAGAAGACGTAATTAGTAGTTTTACTCATAAATTATTTACAGGATATAAAGTATCCTCGGTCACTCGTTTTCGTATTACGCGTAATGCGGATTTGACAATACATGAAGAGGGTGCACGTGATTTATTGAAAGTAATTGAAAAAGAGTTAAAAAAACGTAAGTGGGGGGCGGCTGTTCGTTTAGAAATTGGAAAAGAGCATGTAGATGAAAGAGTTTTAGCTTTATTATATGAAGTGTTAGAGGTAAAGGATGAAGATGTATATATGATGGAGGGACCATTAGACTTAACATGTTTATTTTCCTTATATAAAAAATTAGCACCTTTATATGAACATCTTGTTTATCCAGCTCTTATTCCGCAACCGCCTGAAGATTTAGACGATGAAGAAGATGTATTTGAGAAAGCAATTGAGCACGATATTTTATTGCATCATCCATTTGAATCTTTTCAGCCAGTTGTTGATTTTGTGCGTGATGCGGCAGATGACCCGAATGTGCTGGCTATAAAACAAACGTTATATCGTGTAAGTGGAGATTCTCCGATTATTCAGGCATTAAAGACCGCAGCGGAGAAGGGGAAACAAGTAACAGTGCTTGTTGAATTAAAGGCTCGTTTTGATGAAGAAAATAATGTCCATTGGGCAAAGGAACTTGAACAAGCGGGTTGCCACGTTATTTATGGTGTAAGTCATTTGAAAACACATAGTAAAATTACACTTGTTGTACGGAGAAAACACGGAAAAATTGAAAGATTTGTACATTTAGGGACAGGAAACTATAATGATGCGACTGCAAAGCTATATACAGATTTTGGCTATATTACATCCCGAAAAGATTTTGGAGTAGATGCAACAAATTTCTTTAATTATTTGAGCGGTTATACAACGAAACCTCATTTTCATCATTTGTCAGTGGCTCCTTTTGATATACGTCAGCAATTTATGGAGCTAATAGATGAAGAGATTCGCTATCATAAGCAATATAGTAATGGACACATTATTGCTAAGATGAATTCATTAACAGATAAACCGTTGATTCAAAAGTTGTATGAGGCATCGCAGGCTGGAGTGAAGGTGGAACTTATCGTGAGAGGAACATGTTGCTTACGCCCTGGTATTCAAAATGTAAGTGAAAATATTAGGGTGATTAGTCTTGTTGGGCGCTACTTAGAACACAGCCGTATTTATTATTTCCATCATAATGGAGATGAAAAAATTTATTTATCTTCCGCTGATTGGATGACAAGGAATATGGAAAAGCGAGTAGAAATATCTTTTCCAATTCTAGGTCTTGAAATGAAAGCAAGAATAAACGCAATATTACAGCTTATTTTAGCAGATAATGTAAAAACGCGTGAACAAAACAAAAATGGTGAATACTATTATGTAATCAATAATAGTTCGCAAGAGATTGATAGCCAAGTGAAATTATTTAAGATGGCTTATCAAAATACTGATGTAGAGTAATGTTTTGTATATATGAAATAGTTAATAATAACTTATGAGTAAGTACCTAGTACTAAGATTATAAGGATATTATATATGAATACAAATTGAAAAAAACGACATAACTCCTTTTTTTAGGTGGGAGAGAGCATCCAGCTATGCATAGGAGCGGTCAATCCCACTTCCTGCCCCGTGCAACGGTAAAACAAAGAGAGAAAACGAATGCAGATCACTTTTTGTTCTGTATAGCAGTGGATTACATATTGAAAAATCAAAATAGATTCATATAGAAAAAATGATTGATGATAAAAAAGATGATCAAATAAAATTTCAATTAATAGAAATGAATGAAAAAAGCCTCTTATATAAATAAGGAGCTTTTTTCATAGTTTTTGTTTATATCAATAATAATACGGCTGGCATGGCCCTCCGTAACAAGGAAACGGTGTTGGCGGATATGGAGGATAGTAAGATGGTCTAGGACCGAATGCTAATGCTCCGCCAAGTAAACCGCCAGCAAGTCCTGCTAAGAATGGAACACCGAAGAAGGGTAAGAAGCGTGAGTCACTTACTGGGCCAATGGGTCCTGAACGAACTAGATAGGGCTGAGGATATGGGTACATGTACAAACCTCCTTTATTGGACTCATTGTTATCATATGGTGAAAAAGTATGGATGAGCGAGTACAAGAAAGGATATATGAGAAAATAGGCAATTATAGGTTACAGGTGCTGAAGGGTGAATACTGTAATTTCAGGCCTGGACAAAAAACGAAATGGAACACGTGTCCTTCCAAGACCGCGATTTACATAAAGGAGTAATTCTTGAATATGATAAAATCCCTCAATGTAATGTTTTGCTAGTGCTGGGGTAATGATCGCTCCTAAAAAGGGAAGTTGTACTTGTCCACCATGACTATGTCCAGAAAGTTGGAGGTTTACTGGGAAGTTTGCAATTTTAGGTGCTATATCAGGTTCATGTACGAGCACAATTGTATATAGCTCTTTTTGCACATGGTGTAATGTTTCCTCGATTTCTGGTTTGCCAAGAAGCATGTCATCGATTCCGAAAATAGAAATTTCACTATTATCGAATAAACGAATACGTTTTTCGGTATTTTGTAATACTTCAAAACCTGCATCACTCATAATTTGACTATAGTATTCGGTTCCATACCCACCATGATCATGGTTTCCATAGATTGCAAATTTACCAAAGGGTGCACGAATATTTCGCAAAATTGAAGAAACAAAAGGAGTTTCGCTATATGTTTGGTAGTCATCGATTAAATCACCAGTAAAAAGGACAATATCAGGCGCAGCACTATTTATTTTTGAAACGATTGTTGAAAGGTGTTGGAGAGAAAAATAGTACCCTAAATGTAAATCACTAAATTGGACGATTTTCATACCGTGAAAGTTTTTGGGAATAAGTGGAGAACGAAGGGTGTGATGTGTGAAAGAAAGAAAGTTCGGCTCTATATATTTTGCATAGTAATAGCCGAGACCAGCTGTAATACAAGTATAGAGACAAGTGCGTATTCCTGTTTTTATAAAGTTTCTTCTCGTTATTTGTTTCATAGGAATATGAGCGAACCTATAGTATACAAAAGGAAGTTTATAAGATATACAGGCATTATAGGTCACTTGGCTCTCCTTTCCGTTTATTTCTTGTTCTAGAATTATATTTTGAGATATCGAAAAGTAGTATATATAAATACAAATTGAAAAACCGACAAAAAACCTAATCTTTAGGTGGGAGAGAGCATCCGGCCATGCATAGAAGCAGTCAGATTTTTTTCCTGCCCCATGCTAAGTGAAAACAAAGAGAGAAAACAAGTGCGGATCACTTTTTGTTCTGCATAGCAGTGGATTATATGTCGAAAAATCAAAATGGATTTATAGAGATTATAAGAAATATGGCAATGAAAGTGATTTACTTATCTAAAGATATCAGAAAAATTTAAAAATATAAAGATTTCTATGAAATAAAGTGGTAAAATGAATATGTATTCATTTTTGGGGAGGGGAAACTTTGAAAGAAAAAGTAGCGATTATAACAGGTGGTTCAAGCGGAATGGGAAAAGGGATGGCAGCTCGTTTTGCAAAGGAAGGAGCACGCGTTGTTATTACAGGGCGTACACAAGAAAAGCTGGAAGAAGCGAAAAAAGAGATTGAGCAATTTTCAGGACAAGTATTGACAGTACAAATGGATGTTCGAAGTATAGAAGATATAAAAAATATGATTGAATATGTTGATGAAAAATTTGGACGCATTGATATTTTAGTAAATAATGCAGCAGGTAATTTTATTTGTCCTGCAGAAGATTTATCGATTAATGGTTGGAATGCGGTTATTAATATTGTGCTTAACGGAACTTTTTATTGTAGTCAAGCAGTAGGGAAGTATTGGATTGAGAAGGGCATAAAAGGAAATATCATTAATATGGTAGCAACGTATGCATGGGATGCAGGACCGGGTGTCATTCATTCTGCTGCGGCGAAAGCAGGTGTGTTGGCAATGACAAAAACGCTCGCTGTTGAGTGGGGGCGTAAATATGGTATTCGCGTCAATGCAATTGCTCCTGGACCAATTGAACGAACAGGTGGTGCGGATAAATTATGGATTTCAGAAGAGGCAGCCAATCGTACACTGCAAAGCGTCCCGCTTGGTCGGCTTGGTACGCCAGAAGAAATTGCGGGTTTAGCTTTTTATTTATGCTCTGATGAGGCAGCATACATAAATGGAACGTGTATGACAATGGATGGTGGACAGCATTTGCATCAGTATCCATTTTAAAGGGATTATATAAAGTGAAACGTGGTACTGCCCATGAATGCGAGGTAAAATGTGACGGATTTGTGACATATGAAAGAAAAGTGTTTACAATAGGTTTTTTATAAGGTATATTTAAGACCTCTTTTTTCTTCATAGTAGAATTGCTAATTCCCCTTAGCATTTTACCCCTCTAATCCCTTCAGGAAAACTGAAGGGATTTTTTATTATTTTTCTATACATACGGTGTTATAATTTTTGAAAAGTAAAGGGAGGGAAACATTTTGGTAGATGCATTAGATGTGATGAGTAATTTAGATAAAGTCCTTCCTTATTATCAAGCTATTTTTAGTGCTGATGAGCATACAGTAATTGGATATGAGGTAGTAGGACGTATCCAAACGGAAGAAGGGATACAAAGTCTTTCTTCTTTTTTTCATGATGATTCCATTCCAGGTGAATTTCAACTAGAGGTGGATAATGTCATAGTAGAAAAAGCATTAGAACGTTACTTGGAAACAGATCAAAAATTTTTATTGTTTATACATCGGGGTGCGAACATATTAATGAATGATGAAGATGAAAGTTTACTTCATTTGCTATTAATGTATGAAAAAAAAGGATTGAATTTAGGGAATATCGTTTTAGAAATAACAGAGCATGATTGTAAGGAAGATATAGAACAATTTAATCACTTACTTATGTATTACCGTACATATGGCATTCAAATTTCAATTAATAAAGTAGGGACAGGTACGAGTAATCTAGAACGAATTAGTGTGCTGGCACCTGATATTTTAAAGGTGGACTTAACGAATTTAAGACAAACTGCACTTTTACAATCTTATCAAGATATTTTATATTCTTTGTCTTTATTAGCGAGAAGAATTGGTGCGACATTATTATATGAAGAAATTGATGCTTTTTACCAACTGCAATACGCTTGGAAAAATGGTGGAAGATATTATCAAGGGAATTATTTAAAAAAATGTTTACCTGATTTTATTGAAGCGGATATTTTAAAAGAACGTCTGGGTAATGAATGTCATCAATTTATTCAACATGAAAAGAAAAAACTACAAAAAATTTATCAATTAACGGAAACATTGCGTGATCAAGTTGGGAATGTTTTATCTAAGCAGAAAAAGAATGAAGACGTTAATAATTGGTTATTGCATTTTAGTCAACATGTATCGCATTATAGTTTTCGAATCTTTATTTGTAATGAAGACGGCTTTCAGCAATCAGGAAACATTATGAAAAAAGATGGTGAATGGATTGTTATGCCAGAGTATTATATGAAAAATTGGAGCTGGCGTCCGTATTTTTTAGAAAATATAATGAAAATGAGATTTGAAAATAAAGCAAGACTCTCTGATTTATATGCAGATATAGAAACAGGAGAGATGGTACGAACGTTTTCCTTTCCAATTGATGATGAACATTTTTTATTTATTGATTTGTCCTATGAATTTTTATACGAAGAAGATGTTTTATTTTAATGCACGAAGCAATTCGTGCATTTTTTTGTTTGTTTTTAGCATAAATTGGTAATAGTGAAAAAGATGGCAAAAATGCTGTCTATCATTGYAAAGATTTTACGAACGAAACCATCCCTTTCTTTACATAATCATTGTTACAATGAATACTACAAAGACAAGCTCTGTTAAAGGAAGGTGAAAAAATGAGGAAATATGGAATTTGGTTTGTTCTATTTTTATGTGTTGCCTTTCTAGTTGGGTATAGTGTTACAACGGTTCTTGGTAAAGAAGAAATAAAAGTGGATCGAAAAGAAGTGTTTACAACCATTCAAAAGGGATATGAGGTACAATTTTCAATTCGTGGGAAGCATTTATCAATGGGGAAGATGTATGATGTACTATCACCTTATTTTACAAATAACTTTCTTCAAGTCTTTACAGATGAAAATAGTAACGGTGACAAACAAAGCGGTGAACATTTACTTCCTACAAAAGAAGCTCCTTTTTCTTTTACTTCTCAAACAAAGTTAGCATTTGACGAAGAACATGGGCTTTTATACGTATATGAATGGGTGAAAAATGAACAATATCAAATTATTACGTTGCAAAAGGAAGAAGGAAAATGGAAATTAGCTGGTTATCATGAGAGTCAGGAGCTTTTAATAGAAATGAAAAAATTACAAGAGTTGAAAGAAAAGGAATAGGTGAATCATTGCCTATTCCTTTTCTAGATTTAGTAACTGTTGTAATTTTTCAATTTGAAAACCAGAGACAACTTCCCCATCAATGACAACGGTTGGAGTTGAGTATGAGTTATAGTCATATAAAAGACGGTTGCGAGCAGCGCTATCCTTTTTGACATCAAATTCCTTGTATGTTATATTGTTGTGTTTTAAGAATTCTTTTACAATGGTACATGGTGGGCAATCTGGTTGTGTATAAACCTCTATTTTTTTCATTATAAATCCTCCTCTTTTTCTGCTTTTTATTATATTCCGCAGCTACAAAAACCGCAATAAAGGAAGAAAAAAGATTTCCTTTTTGCTTTTTACTTCTTTTTTCGACAAATTTTAGTTGAGTTTCTCGTCAAGAAGCTTTATCCTAGAGTGTGGAACATTTTTTCTGTTATGACGGATAGAATGAGTATAGCTGTAAAACCTATTGATAGGAAGATTAGAGAAAGGGGAGATTTCATGTCTCTACTCCAAGGAATTTTAACTCGACTTGTTAGTCTACAAGAACAAGCTGAAAGCGGTGAAGTAGCACAACGCTATTTTGAAGTGAACGGTGAACGCAAATGTAGCGTGAAATTTTTCGATAAAAGTGAAATGTATGAGTTAGAAGTGTATCAGCAAGGCGAAAAGCCACAAGTGTATCAATTCGATAATATTGATATGGTTGCAATTGAGATCTACGATATTATTTCTTGATACATACAAAAAAGGTACCGCGAGAAGCGGTACCTTTTTTGGTGATTTTAATAATAACTTCATTCTTCATTAATGGGTAGTAAGAGGATAAGGAATTAAAGAAGATATGTGGAGATAACGATCTGTAAAAGCTTAATGGAAGTTTCACTTTATATGTATAAGATTTTTTGGTTCTTCCTACACTGGTATTAAAAGTTTGAAGGGAATGTGGAGTGTGGAACGATTACCAATTGTTGTTTGTCCAAAATGTCATATGTCATTTGAAATTGATCGTGTGCTAACAGCTCAGTCTAATCAGAATGTAATTTATACTTGTCCAGCATGTAAGTATTCCATCCGAAATATAGAAACAAGTAAAGGATAATAAAGTCATATTTTCCTCTTTTGTCCCATACAATGAGAATGCAAAAAGTCTGTCTAATCGAAGGGACGTGACTATGTGGACGGTGAGCATCCATTTTATAATGTATCAGAGAGGAATATGAATTTTGAAACGGTGTTCTCACGCATCTGTAATTTTATTAAAAGAGATCCACGCAATTTATATCGACTGTCTATTGGAACTGATTCACAAGCACATCAAAAATATACTCGTTTTATTACGGCAGTGCACATTCATCGTGTTGGGAAAGGAGCATGGGGATGTTTAAAACATAAAGCAGTACATAAAAGACCACCTACCTTACGTGAGAAAATATATTTAGAAACACAGTTTAGTCAAGAARTCGCCTGTTTGTTTACACCGGAACATATAAGGCGGGTATGGGAGATTTTACATCCATACGCTCAWGAWGGAGCWGGATTYRTAATGGAAATTCAYTTGGATATMGGRAATGATGGWTTAACAAAAGAATTTATTTYRGATATGACRATGAAGGTGAAGGCGATGGGGCTGACTGCAAAAATTAAACCTGATGCTTATGCAGCTTTTAGTTATGCAAATCGATATACAAAGTAAAAAACTGAATTTTTATCTATTAAACTAAGCAGATATTTTATATAATAAATAATAAGAAAAAAGCATAAGGAGAGGAGTATATGCAGACGAAAGTTACTTTAACAAACGAAGAAAAAAGCTTGCTGTTAGATATTTTATTTCGTCAAAACTACGCTACTGAAATTCTAGCTGTTGAGCTTACAGATATTGAAATTGGTTTAAAAAAAGCGGATATTTCCCAATATAGAAGAATTACAAGGTTGTTTAATCGATTAAAAAATGAAGGATACTAAGAGCTACCATAAAGGTAGTCTTTTTTTTGTGTTCTATGGTAAAATGAACTGTGTATCATTATTTTTTGTTGTAATAAATAAGGACAAAATAATAATATGAAAACGCTATCATAAGATATGAGTAGAAATGGGAAATAAAGTGAAACTTTTAGCCGTGGATATGATTAACTTCGAACAGTAAGGTTCTTATGAATAGTCTATTGGAGATCATGTTAGCAGGAAAAAGGGAGAAAAAGTGGGGGATATAAAATGATTAGTATTCCGAAAGATGAGTTTCAACAAGTTCTTGTAAAGGATTTAATGATTTCATCAGAAAAAGTTGCACATGTTCAAATTGGAAATAGCTTAGAACATGCTTTACTTGTTCTTGTAAAGTCTGGATATTCTGCAATTCCTGTTTTAGATCCCATGTATAAATTGCATGGATTAATAAGTACTGCGATGATTTTGGATGGTATTTTAGGGTTAGAACGCATTGAATTTGAAAAGCTTGAGGATATGAAAGTGGAGAATGTAATGAAAAAGGACATTCCGAATCTTGGACTTGAAGATTCATTTGCTAAAGCGTTAGAAATGACAATTGATCATCCATTTATTTGTGCTGTAAACAATGACGGGTACTTTGAAGGAATTTTAACAAGGCGTGCTATTTTAAAATTGTTGAACAAAAAAGTAAGACAGTATAATCGATAAAGAAGGGTAAGCGACTTCGAATAAAAAAGAAGTCGCTTTTTTATCATGCGTCTCTTTTCCATTGTGTATAGGGAACAGCGTCAACAAGTATAAAAGGTTAAGTGAAATGCCAATTTATCCAAGCTTCTTAAAAATAAAAATTAAATATCGCATGTTAGAGAATAGTGCAACATATATATTGAGGTTAGATGGTTACATGTAAGATAAGGAAAGAGGGAGAAAGTTGCAAATTGATGATTTTCAAATGATGGTTGTTTTAGCACAGGAATCCAATATGAGAAAAGCTGCGGAGCGCTTATTCGTTTCACAACCTGCACTCAGTCAACGATTACAATCAATGGAAAAACAGTGGGGAATGAAATTTTTTATCCGTTCTCAAAAAGGCCTGACAATTACACCAGAAGGGGAAAAAGTGGCCAATTATGCGAAAGATATGTTGCAAAGGGAAGAGGCAATTAAAAGTGAATTAGCAATCTATCGTACGGAAACATATGGGACATTAAAGATAGCTGTGGCATCTGTGATTGGACAATATTGGTTACCACCTGTTTTAAAGCGGTTTGTACAAAAATATCCATTTGTTAAAATTTCCCTTTTCACAGGATGGAGTAGTGAAGTACAGAAGCAATTTTATGAAGGGGATGTTCATGTAGCTATACTACGAGGGAAACAAGAATATAAAGGGTATAAACAGCAATTATTTGAGGATGAGCTGTATTTAGTTGACACAGAAATTAAAGATATTTCTATGTTGAAAGATACAAACAGACCGTTTATACAATTTAAAAGCGATTCCACATACTATGGACAAATACAAAATTGGTGGTATAGTTTATTTTCTAATCCTCCTAAACGAACGATTGTAGTTGATCAAATTGAAACATGTAAGCAGCTCGTTTTAAATGGAATTGGTTATGCACTGTTGCCTTCTACTGTGTTAAAAGAAGTAAGAGAAAAGACATATAAAACGCCTGTTAAATTGACTCGAGAAACGTGGTTATTGACAAGCGATTCTGCAAGGCAACTTAAGCAAGTGCAAGCATTTTTAGATATTATAGAAGAAATTCAAATGGGAAAATAAGATTATTGTCTTGCTAGTAGCTCTTTCGTTTGGTAGAGTAACATTATAAATGGATTTAGGAGGCAACAAGCATGAAAATGATGGATGCAAACGAAATTATTTCGTTTATTCAAAAAAGCGAGAAGAAAACTCCTGTAAAGGTATACATAAAAGGGGATTTAAAAGAAGTAACATTCCCTGAAACAGTACAAGCATTTGTAAATAAAAAAGCTGGTGTTTTATTTGGAGAGTGGTCTGAGATTAAGACAATTCTTGAAGACAATAAAAAGCACGTTGTAGATTACGTTGTTGAAAACGACCGTCGTAATTCTGCTATTCCAATGCTTGATTTAAAAGGTATTAAAGCTCGTATTGAACCAGGTGCAATTATTCGTGACCATGTTGAGATCGGTGATAATGCAGTTATTATGATGAATGCAACGATTAATATCGGTGCAGTAATCGGTGAAGGTTCAATGATTGATATGAATGCAGTGCTTGGCGGACGTGCTACAGTAGGTAAAAACTGTCACGTTGGTGCTGGGGCAGTACTTGCAGGTGTAATTGAACCACCTTCTGCAAAACCAGTTATCGTTGAAGATGACGTTGTAATTGGTGCAAATGTAGTTGTCCTAGAAGGTGTTACAGTTGGTAAAGGCGCGGTTGTTGCAGCAGGTGCAGTTGTAACGGAAGATGTACCCCCATATACAGTGGTTGCAGGAACACCAGCTCGTGTTATTAAAGAAATTGATGAGAAGACAAAAGCAAAAACAGAAATTAAACAAGAACTTCGTCAATTAAACCCAGAAAAATAAAGAACAAAAGCGTAAGGGCAAATAAGCTCTTACGCTTTTTATAAAGTGAAACTTTTACGGGCAGTTGATCACCCACCTAACTTCTTTGCTTTTGCTGAATTTTGAGTTGGAGGTCTTACTGCCCGCGAATAGCGAGATAAATGGTGGTGGAGACATGACAGTCAGTAAATTTGTACAAATTCGTAGGGATTTACATAAGATTCCGGAGTTAGGATTTAAGGAATGGAAAACACAACAATATATTTTAGATTATATTTATACTCTTCCTAAGGAATATATTGAAGTTAAAACATGGAAAACGGGCGTAATCGTTAAAGTGAATGGCAGAAATCCAAAGAAAACGATTGGTTATCGTGCAGATATTGATGGTTTACCGATTTCAGAGGAAACTGGGTATGAATTCGCTTCTATTCATGAAGGAATGATGCATGCATGTGGTCATGATGTGCATGCTACAATCGGATTAGGACTCTTAACAGCGGTTGTAAATGACAGGATAGATGATAACCTTGTAGTTATTTTTCAACCAGCGGAGGAAGGACCAGGTGGCGCTTTACCTATGTTAGGAAGCGAAGAACTACAAGCGTGGAAGCCTGATATCATTCTGGGTCTTCATATCGCACCAGAGTATCCAGTGGGGACAATCGCAACAAAAGAAGGATTACTATTTGCAAATACATCGGAACTATATATTGATTTAAAAGGAAAAGGTGGACATGCAGCATATCCACATACTGCGAATGATATGATCGTTGCGGCAAGTCATCTTGTTACACAGCTTCAATCGGTTGTTAGTCGTAATGTGAATCCACTTGATAGTGCGGTTATTACAATTGGTAAAATTACAGGTGGTACAGTCCAAAACATTATTGCAGAAAAGTCTCGCCTAGAAGGGACAATTCGAACACTATCAGTTGAATCGATGAGACGAGTGAAGAGCAGAATAGAAGCGATTGTCACAGGTATCGAAGCAGCATTTCAATGTGAAGCTGTTATTGATTATGGAGCAATGTATCATCAAGTATATAATCGTGAAGAGTTAACGCAAGAGTTTATGATGTTTGCATCTGAGCAAACGAATATGAATGTTGTTACATGTACAGAGGCGATGACAGGAGAAGATTTCGGGTATATGCTTCGTGATATCCCGGGATTTATGTTTTGGCTTGGGGTAGACTCAGAATATGGTTTACATCATGCAAAGCTACAACCGAAAGAAGAGGTAATCGAACAAACCATTTCGTTTTTAAATCAATATGTAAAATGGAAAGGGAACAGGGGTTAAAGCCTGTTCTTTTTATGTGGAAAATTATAATTTATGATGCATTTTTTTTGTAATTCTAACACAATACTTTATAATGGTAGGTGGAGGAACAAGTTGTTAGTAAGTTGTTTTATAATAATTATCAAATAAAATTGACTAAAAACTAATTCCTCTTATATAATACAAGAGTAGACAATATATGATAAAAAATTTACGGAGGTTKATACATATGGCAGAACGTATGGTAGCAAAACAAGCGCCACGATTTGAAATGGACGCTGTTATGCCAAACAAAGAATTTGGTAAAGTAAGTCTTGAAGAGGTTATGAAACAGGACAAATGGACGGTACTTTTCTTCTATCCAATGGACTTCACTTTCGTATGTCCAACAGAAATTATCGCACTTTCTGATCGTTATGATGAGTTCGAAGATTTAGATGCAGAAGTAATTGGTGTATCTACTGATACAATTCACACTCACTTAGCTTGGATTAACACTGACCGTACGAAAAACGGTTTAGGTGAATTAAAATACCCTCTAGCTGCTGATACAAACCATGTAGTATCTCGTGACTACGGTGTATTACTTGAAGAAGAAGGTATCGCACTTCGTGGTTTATTCATCATTAGCCCAGAAGGCGAATTAATGTACCAAGTTGTACATCACAACAACATTGGCCGTGAAGTTGACGAAGTAATTCGTGTTCTTCAAGCTCTTCAAACTGGTGGACTTTGCCCAGCAAACTGGAAACCAGGTCAAGCAACTTTAAACGTTTAATTTTATTGTGAAATATAGGAGGGTCTAACAATATTTTGTTAGGCCTTTCTCTACATTCGTAAGGGGGGAAAATCATGAAATTACGTCAACCAATGCCTTCTTTAGACGGCGCAACAACAGTGTTAAATGGAGAAGTAGTACGTGAATCACTAATTGGCGAAAAGCCAACACTTATTCATTTCTGGTCAGTTAGTTGTCACTTATGTAAAGAAGCAATGCCAGATATTAATAAATTCCGTGATGAATATAAAGAGCAGTTAAATGTTGTTGCAGTTCATATGCCACGTTCAGAAGAAGATTTAAATCTTGAGCAAGTGGAAGCAGTTGCAAAAGAGCACGGAATATCCCAACCAATTTTGGTGGATAACCAACACAAGATTGCCGATGCATTTGAAAATCAATATGTACCAGCTTATTATGTATTTGATAAAAATGGTGTGCTTCGTCATTTCCAAGCAGGTGGAAGTGGAATGAAAATGCTAACAAAACGAGTAAATCGTGTGTTAGATGAAGCGGAAAAAGAAGCTGAATAAGATGGGAAGCTTTCTCTTTACATGCTAGATGGCTTGGAAGGAGAAGTTTCTTTTGATATGTGCAAAGCCTCCTTTTCATTAGGAGGTTTTTGTTTTATTACGCTATTCATGGGTGGTAAGAACTCCACCTCAACATGCAGCGAAAGTAATGAAGTTAGGTGGGGGGAAGCAACCTCCATTGATTAAAATTTCACTTTATAAATAGTAGGATAAATGAGAAATGGGACTTGTACATACTAATTTAGAAATAAAAATCTTACTGAAGGAAATGGAACTGTATGTTTTAGTTTACTTTTTATGCGATAAATGTGTAAAATCAATGTGATATATAGAAAAAAGGGTGGGGAATCAGGTGCAGATTGGCAGTGCAATCTTGTGTTTCTTTTTATACGCATATGTTATTATTGCAGCAGTTTATTTCGGGATAAGTTTTTACGCATATCGCTTAACGAATAAACGCGGATATGAAGAAACATATAAATGGGTGAAAGGTTATTTATCACCAGTATTAGAGATTATGAATGGATTCGTTCTTTTTTTATTTATTGGTCTAATTGCCTTTTCGACAAGTCTAGTTGGAAATAAGACAACATTATTTGTAATTGGTGTCACTATTTTTATGCTTTTAGGAATTCGAATAGGAAATGCTGTGTTTTGGAATGAAAGGAAAATTGACGGATGGACAGGTATGCTGATTCCAAGTATGTTAGCAGCTATTGTTACGAATATAGAACATGAATATAATCAGTTACATTTTTGGTTAATCATCGTATTAACAATTCTTTCTGTCCTGTATATAAGTACAGCATTTTTAACGTATTGCGCAAATGAAAAAGGTGATTTTAATGGGATTCGATTTTTTCGGAGTCGAGCGTTATTTTGGAGTGTTCCCACGATGTTAGTCATTGGAATCATTGCACTTGTTGTAAATGGATATAACTTTGCAGGATGGCAAGTGTTTTTAGAGACCTGGTGGATATTTATTATTTCATTTTGTGCATTTTTAGGAGCAACTCATTATTTATTTCATCAACAGCATTATAAATGGGCGCTCTTATTTGCTTTTACACAGCTCTTATTTGCCTTTTTTGGTCAAGAAACATTATTATTTGTGTTTCAAACGTTTAGTTCGTTTGGAAATATATTTGTTTTTGGTATGCTCATTTGTATTATTGCATTTTATTTGCAGCAGTATTTCTATATACAAAAGCAAAAATAAGTATACGTTGATTGCTAGTCTTTGTGGCGAATATAAAGTATGCTACAATAAAAGTAGACAGGACTTGATGTTATTGGAGGAATTCATGTGAGTGAGAAAGAGAAAGAATTTGCTGTCATCGGACTTGGACGTTTTGGAGGCAGTATTTGTCGTGAATTAGCTCAATTAGGTATGGAAGTAATGGCAATTGATTCTGATGAAGACAAGATAAATGAATTTGCAAATATTGCTTCGCATGCAGTGATTGCAGATTCAACAGATGAAATGGTCTTAAAGAGCCTTGGAATTCGCAATTTCGATCATGTAGTTGTTGCGATTGGTGACAATTTAAATGCGAGTATTTTAACGACTCTTATTTTAAAAGAATTAGGCGTGAAAAATATTACTGTTAAGGCTCAAAATGATTATCATGAAAAAGTGTTAACTAAAATAGGAGCAGATCATATTGTCCATCCTGAACGCGATATGGGAAAACGAATTGCGAATAATATTGCTTCAAGTAACGTATTAGATTACTTAGAGCTTTCAGATGAGCATAGTATTGTAGAAATTATCGCAAATAAAAAAATTGATGGCCACTCTTTAATTGAACTAGATATTCGTGCGAAGTTTGGATTAAACATTGTGGCAATTAAGCGAGGGAAGGAAGTTATTGTTTCTCCTCGAGCTACAGAAAATATTCAATCAGGAGATATTTTAATTGTAATTGGTCATGATGATGAAGTGAATCGTTTTAAGCACTTCTTACGATAGGATATAATGTGAAATAAAAAAGGACAATGCTCGCAAGCATTGCCCTTTTTTTATATTTCCATAATGATTGGTAAAATCATTGGACGGCGTTTGGTTTTTTCATACAAGAATGGTGCTAATGTATCTGTAATCTCATTTTTAATTTCAGACCATTGTGTTGTCTTTCGCTCCATTACTTTTTCTAAATGAGTAGTAATTAAAGTTTGTGCATCGTTGATTAAATCGCTACTCTCACGCATATAAACGAATCCACGAGAGATAATATCAGGTCCTGCTGCAACTTTAAATTCTTTCATATCAATGCTGACAACTACGATAACAAGTCCTTCTTCAGAAAGAATACGACGGTCGCGTAGTACAATGTTACCAATATCACCAATGCCGTTTCCATCAATATAAACAGAGCCGGATGGGATTTTTCCAGCAACGTTTGCTTCATCTGAACGTAAGGCAAGAACATCACCATTGTCCATAATGAAGCAATTTTCTTCTGGAATACCACAATCGTTTGCCAATTTCATATGCATACGTTGCATGCGAAATTCACCATGAATTGGCATAAAGTATTTAGGTTTAATGAGACGTAGCATTAACTTCTGTTCTTCTTGTCCACCATGTCCACTTGTGTGAATGTTTGAAAGTTTACCATGAATAACATCAGCACCAGCACGGTATAACATATTAATTGTACGGCTTACGCTAACTGTATTCCCTGGAATTGGTGAAGAAGAGAAAACAACTGTATCACCAGGGATAATTTGAATTTGACGATGTGTACCGTTAGCAATACGAGAGAGTGCTGCCATTGGTTCCCCTTGACTACCTGTGCATAAAATAACAACTTTATTAGCTGGTAGGCGATTTAGTTGAGACGCTTCTATAAATGTATCTTTTGGACAGCGAATATAACCAAGATTATGACCAATCTCAATTGCTGCTTCCATGCTTCGGCCAAATACAGCTACTTTACGATTGTTTTCAACAGCAGCTTCTACAACTTGTTGTAAACGATGAATATTGGACGCGAAGGTTGCAAAGATAATACGTCCTTCCACTTTGCGGAAAATATCTTGAATGCTATCACCGACGCGGCGTTCAGACATTGTAAAGTTAGGTACTTCACTATTGGTACTATCAGATAAGAGACAAAGGACACCATCTTTACCGATTTCTGCCATTTTTGTCAAATCTGCTGGTTCCCCTACTGGTGTGAAATCAAATTTAAAGTCTCCCGTATGAACAATTTGCCCTTGCGGTGTTTTCACAACAACTCCATATGAATCTGGAATACTGTGCGTCGTACGGAAGAAGGAAACAGATGTCTTTTTGAATTTAATAACATCGTCTTCTTGAATTTCGTAAAGTTTTGCTTTACGAAGTAATCCGTGCTCTTCTAACTTGTTTTTAATTAAGGCGATTGCCAATTTCCCACCATAAATTGGGATGTTCACTAGGCGTAATAAATAAGGGATTCCACCGATATGATCTTCGTGACCATGTGTGATAAATAACCCTTTAATTTTATCTTCGTTTCGTACAAAATAAGTGTAATCAGGAATCACGTAATCGATTCCGAGAAGTTCGTCTTCTGGAAATTTAATTCCAGCATCAATTATAATAATTTCATCTTGAAATTGGACAGCATATGTATTTTTGCCGATTTCACCGAGTCCACCAAGAGCAAAAACGGCCGCCTGATCATTTTTTAGGAATTTCATAAATTATACGATCTCCGTTAATGTTAAATCAGCATTTTGCTTTTCGTATTCAAGATGAGCGCCAGTAACAGATTGGACAAACTCAATATTATATGCGAACTTTTGTAATTTTGTACGAACGTCTCTTTGAGATTCTGCTTCTAAATATAAAACTTTTGTATTTTCACGTACTGGAACCTCAGTCATTTTTTCTTGATAGAATACTTTAAAAATCATTGGGAAAACCTCTCCTTGTCTATGTTTTGCATTATCTGTTACCTATTATAAAGCAAATAGTCATGATTTTCATGTTTTTTCGAATGAGAATGAAGAAAAAGCCCGAAATGGGCACGATTTAAGCCATGGTCTTTTTACGGACTAAATCGTTTAAATATCGTTTTAACTTTTTCTTCAGCTTCTTCAGCATGATTACTCCTTCCTTTCCTTATTTCAAACATGCATACTTATTTTTTGTTTATCAGTAGTAACTCTTCATCTCTACATACTAGGAAATCATAGAAGAGAAATGAGGGAAGTGCTGTCCGGATAATTCAAGGGTTTTATTGGCTCGTGCAGATGTAATCTTATGTTACGTTTTTGGCTCTCACAGGCAGTATGCCCCTCAGTTATGAATATAGTATGAGATAGATTAGAAAAGAAAATTCATTCAAACAAACATCAATGTTCTTTTGATAGTATATGCATATTGTGCGAATAAGGTTAGGAAGTGAACGCTTTCTTCACAGATGTTTAATATGTTATACTTTTTTTTAGGATTTGAAAAGAAATAGTCAAGGTAGGAACATAGAAGGGCTAGAAAGGGTTTTGAAAATGAATGATAAAATCGTCTTTTTTGATATTGATGGAACATTACTAGATCATGATAAAAAAATTCTACAATCTACAAGAGAAGCCGTGCGTATGTTGCAAGAAAAAGGAGTACATGTGGCAATTGCGACAGGGCGTGCGCCTTTCATGTTTGAAGATATTCGTAATGAGCTTAATATTCATAATTATGTGAGTTTTAATGGCCAATATGTTGTATTTGAAGATGAGGTTATATTTAAAAATCCGCTACATCCTAATACGTTACATACATTTACAAGATTTGCAAAGCAAGAGGGATACCCGCTTGTTTATTTAGATCATAAGGATATGAAGGCAACAGTAGAATATCATGATTATGTAAAAGAAAGTTTCGGAAGTTTGCAGTTTGAACATCCAGTATATGAACCAGGTTTTTATGAAAATCGTGATATTTATCAAACGCTTCTTTTTTGCCAAGCAGGTGAAGAAGAAAAGTTTCTTCATGATTATCCAGATTTTCACTTTATTCGTTGGCATGCGTATTCGATGGACATTATCCCAAATGGTGGTTCAAAAGCAAAGGGAATTGAAAAGTTTATTGAGAAATTAGGATTTAAACGTGAACAGGTCTATGCTTTTGGAGACGGGTTAAATGATTTAGAGATGATTGAAGCGGTAGGAACAGGTATTGTGATGGGGAATGGTCATGAGGATTTGAAAAAACTTGCTAATTATGTGACGAAAGATGTTAGTGAAGATGGGATTCTTCACGGCTTACAGTGGGCTCATTTATTGTAACAAAAGAGTATGGGAACCATTTCATTATAAAAAAAGCAGGAGCTAAAGCTTCTGCTTTTTTGTTATTTTATCTTTCGAATGGTTTTGCATCATCAGGGGATGCAAAAGGGTTTTCTTGATTAATGTGGTCATAGAACATTACGCCGTTTAAATGATCAATTTCATGTTGAAATACAATCGCTGGTAACCCTTTTAAACGTAATTTTACTTCTTCACCATCGATAGTAGTCGCTTTAACTGTGATTCGTGTGTAACGCGGAACGTAGCCGGGAACTTCACGATCTACAGATAGGCACCCTTCGCCGCCCGATAAGTATGTACGTTCAACGGAGTGACTAATAATTTTTGGATTGAATAAAGCATAGCTGTATAATGTCTCATTTGTATCAGTAACATGAACAGCAATCATTCTTTTTGAAATGCCAATTTGTGGTGCAGCAATCCCGATTCCTGGACGTAAATTATATTTTTCAACCATTTCAGGGTGTTGACTGTTTATTACAAGTTCGATCATTTCTTTAAGAGTACGTATATCTTCTTCACTTGCTGGCAGAGGTACTTCTTCTGCTACTGCTCGTAGAATGGGATTTCCTTCACGAATTACATCATTCATTGTAAGCATTCACAATCTCTCCTTTCTCCTTTAGTCTACCAAAGGAGCTGAAAAAAGTCATGATAAAGTACATAGCCTCTATATATAATTGGGGCGAATTAAGAGTATGCTGGGTGCGGCACTTTCTTCATCAGAGTTCGTTTAGTAAAAAGAAAAGACGGCATAGCCGCCTGTTTCTTTCTATAGTTGTTTTGTTTTACATTAACGAATGCAAGCAGCACCAACGATAATTAAAAGGATAAACAATACAACGATTAAGGCAAAGCCGCGTCCGGATCCTCCTCCGCAAGAACCTCCATAGCCATAGGAAGGATATGAACAAGTTGGATAGCAATATGTGTATCCGTACATGAGATGACCTCCTTCATCATTTCCCGCTAACACTGCGGTTATTATAATGTATGGGAGAGTGATTAGGAGTGTATAGACATTCGCCTAGAAAAGGAAGAAGTGATTGCATATTTTTGTTGTAAAGAGAGAAAAACTAAGAAGAATTAATCGTTTACATATTATTCTACGATGAAAAGATGGTTAAAAAGGGAATAATATAACAGTAGGTTATTGCTTACTAATACAGATGTGAAAATGAAAACACCTATGTACAGTAGAAACCTCAATGTTATTCATAAAAAAAACGTAACCAAAGTAATTGACATCGTGATTAGAATAGTTGTAAACTAAAAAACGTGATCAAGATTGTATTAATATGTTTCTGAAAAAACATTAGTACAGATTGTTAGGTACACAAAATTATTCTCAACCGGCGAGGTTTCCTGTCGGTTTACATGGTTGCGTTTTCTTTCTAGCTAATTGCTAGTGAAAGCGTTTCAGAATATGGTTCAAGAGAGGAAGAGGTGAACGGAATGGGTACTAAAACAAAAAAGACCCTATTTAATGTTGATGAGCAAATGAAAGCTATCGCAGCTCAATTTGAAACATTACAAATTTTAAATGAAAAAGGCGAAGTTGTGAATGAAGCAGCAATGCCTGAATTAACTGATGATCAATTAAAAGAATTAATGCGCCGTATGGTGTATACTCGCGTACTAGATCAACGTTCTATTTCTTTAAACCGTCAAGGACGTTTAGGTTTCTACGCACCAACAGCTGGACAAGAAGCTTCTCAATTAGCAAGTCATTTCGCACTTGAAGCAGAAGACTTCATCTTACCAGGATATCGTGACGTTCCACAATTAGTATGGCATGGTTTACCATTATACCAAGCATTCTTATTCTCTCGTGGACACTTCATGGGTAACCAAATGCCTGAAAATGTAAATGCACTTGCTCCACAAATCATCATCGGTGCGCAAATCATCCAAACTGCTGGTGTTGCGTTAGGTATGAAATTACGTGGTAAAAAATCTGTTGCAATTACTTACACAGGTGACGGCGGCGCTTCTCAAGGTGACTTCTACGAAGGTATGAACTTTGCAGGTGCATTCAAAGCTCCAGCAATCTTCGTTGTTCAAAACAACCGTTATGCAATTTCTACTCCAGTAGAAAAACAATCTGCAGCAAAAACTGTAGCGCAAAAAGCAGTAGCAGCAGGTATTTACGGAATTCAAGTAGACGGTATGGACCCATTAGCTGTATACGCAGCAACTGCTTTTGCTCGTGAGCGCGCAGTAAATGGCGAAGGTCCTACTTTAATCGAGACTTTAACATTCCGTTATGGTCCACATACAATGGCTGGTGATGACCCAACTCGTTACCGTACAAAAGATATCGAAAACGAATGGGAACAAAAAGACCCAATCGTACGCTTCCGTGCATTCTTAGAAAACAAAGGCCTATGGTCTCAAGAAGTAGAAGAGAAAGTAATTGAAGAAGCTAAAGAAGATATCAAACAAGCAATTGCTAAGGCTGACCAAGCTCCAAAACAAAAAGTTACTGATTTAATGGAAATCATGTACGAAAAAATGCCTTACAACTTAGCTGAACAGTATGAAATTTACAAAGAAAAGGAGTCGAAGTAAGCCATGGCTCAAATGACAATGATTCAAGCAATCACTGATGCTTTACGCGTTGAAATGAAAAATGACCCTAACGTACTTGTGTTTGGTGAAGACGTTGGTGTAAACGGCGGTGTATTCCGTGCTACTGAAGGTTTACAAGCTGAATTCGGTGAAGACCGTGTAATGGATACTCCACTTGCAGAGTCTGGTATTGGTGGACTTGCAGTTGGACTTGCACTTGAAGGATTCCGTCCAGTTCCAGAAATCCAATTCTTCGGTTTCGTTTATGAAGTAATGGATTCAATTTCTGGTCAATTAGCTCGTATGCGTTACCGTTCTGGTGGACGTTGGACTGCTCCAGTAACAGTTCGTTCTCCATTCGGTGGTGGTGTTCATACTCCTGAACTACATGCTGATAGCTTAGAAGGATTAGTGGCTCAACAACCTGGTCTAAAAGTTGTTATTCCATCTACTCCATACGATGCAAAAGGTCTTTTAATCTCTGCGATTCGTGACAACGATCCAGTTATCTACTTAGAGCATATGAAATTGTACCGTTCATTCCGTCAAGATGTACCAGAAGGCGAATACACAATTGATTTAGGTAAAGCTGATATCAAACGTGAAGGTACAGATGTATCTGTTATCGCTTACGGTGCTATGGTTCACGCTGCATTAAAAGCTGCTGAAGAACTTGAAAAAGAAGGTATCTCTTTAGAGGTTGTTGACTTACGTACAGTTCAACCATTAGATATCGAAACAATCATTGCTTCTGTTGAAAAAACAGGCCGCGTAGTTGTTGTTCAAGAAGCTCAAAAACAAGCTGGTATTGCAGCAAACGTTGTAGCGGAAATTAACGACCGTGCAATCTTAAACTTAGAAGCTCCAGTTGTACGTGTTGCAGCTGCTGATACAGTATTCCCATTCTCTCAAGCTGAGAGCGTATGGTTACCAAACCATAAAGATATTGTTGAAGCTGTTAACAAAGTAATGAACTTCTAATTGTAGTTTTTCATGTGCAAAAGAGATCAGCACATGCTGATTTCTTTTGTGCTTATTCCATAATAATGATATGAATCAGGGGGCTGAATTCCGTGGCATTTGAATTTAAACTACCAGATATCGGTGAAGGTATCCACGAAGGTGAAATCGTAAAATGGTTTATTAAACCAGGCGATGAAGTAAACGAAGACGACGTACTTCTTGAAGTACAAAATGATAAAGCAGTTGTAGAGATCCCTTCTCCAGTTAAAGGTAAAGTACTTGAAGTACTTGTAGAAGAAGGTACAGTTGCAGTAGTAGGAGATACTTTAATTAAGTTTGATGCTCCTGGATACGAAAACCTTAAATTTAAAGGTGACGACCATGACGATGCTCCAAAAGCAGAGGAAGCAAAAGCAGAAGCTCCAGCAGCAGCTACTCCAGCTCCAGCAGCAGCTGAAGAAGTAGTAAACGAGCGCGTAATTGCTATGCCATCTGTACGTAAGTACGCTCGTGAAAAAGGTGTAGACATTCATAAAGTAGCTGGCTCTGGTAAAAATGGCCGCGTTGTAAAAGCTGACATCGATGCATTTGCAAATGGTGGACAAGCAGTAGTAGCAACTGAAGCTCCAGCAGTAGAAGCTCCAGCAGCAGCGAAAGAAGAAGCACCAAAAGCACAACCAATTCCAGCTGGTGAATACCCAGAAACTCGTGAGAAAATGAGCGGTATCCGTAAAGCAATTGCAAAAGCAATGGTTAACTCTAAACACACAGCTCCTCACGTAACATTAATGGATGAAATAGATGTAACAGAACTTGTTGCTCATCGTAAAAAGTTCAAAGCAGTTGCAGCTGACAAAGGTATTAAATTAACTTACCTTCCATACGTTGTAAAAGCTTTAACATCTGCATTACGTGAATTCCCAATGTTGAATACGGCTTTAGACGATGCTTCTCAAGAAATCGTTCATAAACATTACTTCAACATCGGTATCGCAGCTGATACAGACAAAGGTCTATTGGTACCAGTTGTTAAAGATACAGATCGTAAATCTATCTTCACAATCTCTAACGAGATCAATGAGCTTGCTGGTAAAGCACGTGACGGTCGTTTAGCTCCAGCAGAAATGAAAGGTGCTTCTTGCACAATCACAAACATTGGTTCTGCAGGTGGACAATGGTTCACTCCAGTTATTAATCACCCAGAAGTAGCAATCCTTGGTATTGGCCGTATCGCTGAGAAACCAGTTGTGAAAAACGGTGAAATCGTTGCAGCTCCAGTATTAGCATTATCTCTAAGCTTTGACCATCGTTTAATTGACGGCGCAACTGCTCAAAAAGCATTAAACCAAATTAAACGTTTATTGAACGACCCACAATTATTAGTAATGGAGGCGTAATAACAATGGTAGTAGGAGATTTCCCAATTGAATTAGATACAGTCGTTGTTGGTGCAGGTCCTGGTGGATATGTTGCAGCAATTCGTGCAGCACAATTAGGTCAAAAGGTAGCAATTATTGAAAAAGCTAACCTTGGTGGCGTATGCTTAAACGTTGGATGTATTCCTTCTAAAGCATTAATCAATGCAGGTCATCGTTATGAGAATGCAAAACATTCTGATGACATGGGTATCACTGCTGAGAACGTAACAGTTGATTTCACAAAAGTTCAAGAATGGAAAAACGGCGTAGTTAAGAAATTAACTGGCGGTGTTGAAGGCCTTCTTAAAGGTAACAAAGTTGAAATCATTCGCGGTGAAGCTTACTTCGTAGATGCTAACACATTACGTGTAATGACTGAAGATGCAGCTCAAACTTATACGTTTAAAAATGCTGTTCTTGCAACTGGTTCTACACCAATCGAAATTCCTGGATTCAAATATTCTAAACGCGTTATCAACTCTACAGGTGCTTTAAGCTTACCTGAAATTCCTAAAAAACTTGTTGTAATCGGCGGCGGTTATATCGGTATGGAATTAGGAACTGCATATGCTAACTTCGGTACTGAAGTTACTGTAGTAGAAGCTGGCGATGAAATTTTAGCTGGTTTCGAAAAAGCAATGAGCACAGTTGTTAAACGTGCTCTTCAGAAAAAAGGTAACGTAAACATCCATACAAAAGCTATGGCTAAAGGCGTTGAAGAAACTGAAAACGGCGTAAAAGTTAGCTTCGAAGTAAAAGGCGAAGTACAAACTGTAGAAGCTGATTATGTATTAGTAACTGTAGGTCGTCGTCCAAATACTCAAGAAATTGGTCTTGAGCAAGTTGGAATTAAAATGACTGACCGCGGTATCATCGAAATCGATGAGCAATGCCGTACAAACGTACCAAACATCTATGCAATCGGTGATATCGTTCCTGGACCACCATTAGCTCACAAAGCTTCTTACGAAGGTAAAGTAGCTGTGGAAGCAATTAGTGGACATGCATCAGCTATCGATTACATCGGAATTCCTGCAGTATGCTTCACTGATCCAGAATTAGCATCTGTTGGTTACACTAAAAAACAAGCTCAAGAAGCTGGAATGGAAGTAGCGGTTTCTAAATTCCCATTCGCTGCAAACGGTCGTGCGTTATCATTAAACAGCACAGACGGTTTCGTACAACTTGTAACACGTAAAGAAGATGGCCTTCTTGTAGGTGCACAAGTTGCAGGTGCAGGCGCTTCTGATATTATCTCTGAGATTGGTTTAGCTATCGAAGCTGGAATGACAGCTGAAGATATCGCTCAAACAATCCATGCTCACCCAACATTAGGTGAAATCACAATGGAAGCAGCGGAAGTTGCTCTTGGAATGCCAATTCACATTGTAAAATAATATGAAATAGATAAAAAACCACTTTCTAGATATTAGAAGGTGGTTTTTTATGTTAGGTAAGCCTTTTTAATCTTCATGCTAGAAGGAAATAAAGTTATTAGGATGAGATAGAGGATTGAATTGGGGGAAAGAATAATGTTATTAATAGAAGTTACATTTTATCTTCCCATTCGTAGATAGTAGTGTAGTAACGCACATCTAATGAAAGCAAAGAAGCTGTCAAGATAAGTGATCTATAAAATCCAAGTTCTCGAGGACTGAATGAAATTTCAGTGTACTATGGAGAAAATAAAAACAACAAATAAGAGGTGATTCTTCGTCATCTCTTATTTGTTGTTTTTTATTGTTCATTTTTAAATTGGTACATTTCTGGGCTTATACTAGAGTCATTATACAGGAATAGTATGACATCAGGATTTAATTCTTTTAGATCTTTTATTATATTTTTACTAGCTGCAAATCGTGGATCGATAAATGTTATTTGTTCAAAATGCTGAGCAAATAAGGGATATGTTGCATCAGCATAAGAATCTTTGATAACTACAGCATGTAATTTGTTTTTTGCTTTCGAATTTAAGATATTAATTTGTGCATAGTCATTTTGATAGACCATTGCATAAGTTGGTGCGGGTTGTTTTTTATCTATTGCAAAGAACTCTTTCATTGGCATTTTAGTCGATTGCTCAGATACAGGTCCGATATATACTGTATAATCATCCCATGCATTTGGATTTTGCTTTAATTGTACATAAGGGATTTGTTCAGGAGTTTTTATTAAATTATACAGTTGTTTATTCCAACTTCCAATAAAATCTCCATTAGGTTTTTCAGTAATGAATTTATAATTATCTCGATTTACTTTATCATCTTTATATATCTTTGAGTGATCAGATATATAATTCATTGCATATTCATATCCATAAAACGCACCTTTCATATTCCAATGATGGTCTGTTTTAAAGTATAAACTTTCTAACTGTTCACGGCTAAACTCTTTTTGGAAGAATGGCAGAACATCGATAACAGGAAAGTTTATATTATTTAATGCTTGTACAAGGTAATCGCGATGTTTTTGGTCATATCCACGATCTACGTATGGTGGATATCTATATGAAAATGTCGTTAGTTTACTTGGTGCTAACATAAAATAAAACTCAGTTTTTGGAAACTGATTTCTTAAATTATCTAATTCATTCACAGATTGCTTCATTTGTTCACGTTCATCAGTTTTTGTTGGTTCAGATAGAATAAAACCATCGTTTGCAACATATTTTTGATTTATAAATGTTCGGTTGAAGTGCATTTGTAAATTTGTATATATTTCAATAAAGAAATCTCGACCTGCAATATGATCTGTAAAGTGTAACTCGGTATCTTTGAAGTATTTTCCTGATTTTAAACCATCTTTAGTTAAGACAGGATCAATAGCTAGATCCCTATTTTCAAAATTAGAAAAGGTTTTTTTATCCAAGTAAATAATTTTTCCAGTCCATATACACATTCCGAAAATAACAATTAAAAATCCTGTAATTAATATACGGTTGTTTAAATTTTTCATAGCTACCCCTCCTTTAAAAGCGGAAGTAAATAAATGGATTATACGTTGCATTTGTTAAATACATCATAACGATTATTAGCACACTTAAATAATAAAGTGGAGATAAAATTACTATCCTTTTTGTTGAAAGCATAGTTTTCAACAAAGAAAAAATTGGAGCTGAAGTAACAATTGCCAGGAGAAAAATTCCCCAATAGTTCATGACATAGAAGTAACTCTTAATGTCAGTTAATGGTCCATTTATTCCAAACATTGTTTGGAGAAATTCAAAACAGTAAGCAAAATTATCAGCTCGGAAGAAAACCCATCCAATGATTACTAAAAACATAACGTATATATGTTGGACCGGGCGCCACATATTTTGCAACACTTTCTCAAAACCGGCTTTTTCTAAAGCAATGAGACATCCGTAATAAATTCCCCAAATCATAAAGGTCCAACTAGCTCCATGCCAAAAACCTGTTAGTGCCCATACGATAAAAAGATTACGATAGACTTTCCAGCTGGATACTCGGTTTCCTCCAAGTGGAATATAGACATAATCGCGGAACCACGAACCAAGTGAAATGTGCCAACGACGCCAGAATTCAGAAATAGATTTTGAAATATATGGATAATTGAAATTCTCTAGAAAATCAAATCCAAACATTTTTCCTAATCCAATTGCCATATCACTATACCCAGAAAAATCAAAATAAATTTGTAGTGTATAAGCGATAGCACCAATCCAAGCGGTAGAAACACTCATGGTTGCTGGATCCATGGCGAAAATTTCATCGGCAATAGCGCCTAATTGATTAGCGATTAACACTTTTTTCCCTAACCCGATGATAAAACGTCGAACTCCTTCAGAGAATTTATCGGCATCAACTGTTCGGGTATGTAGTTGATGAGAAATTGTATTATAACGAACGATTGGTCCAGCAACTAATTGAGGGAAAACAGTAAAGTACAATGCGAGATCAAAAATATTACGCTGCGCATCTACTTTCTTCTTATATATATCAATGATATAACTCATAGCGTGGAAAGTAAAAAAGGAAATACCAATCGGCAATGGAATCTTTTCTAATACAATGTTTGTATGAAACATTGTATTTATATTATCGATTAAGAAATTAGCATATTTAAAATAACCTAAAATAGCTGTGTTTATAATAATAGCTAAAGTTAAGAGCGTTTTTCTACTAAGTATAGTTGCTCTTTCTTTGGCAAGCCAAATACCAAACCAATAGTTTATAAAAATAGAAAAGAGCATGAGAAATACATATATTGGTTCTCCCCACGCATAAAATAATAAGCTAAATAATAGAAGAACAATATTTTGCAATTCTTTGCGAACAGTGTGATATACAAATAACACTGCAGGTAAAAACAAACATAAGAATAAGAGGTTACTAAATACCATTTATGTTAAGTCCTTTCTGTAAGTTTATAGGCAGTCAGTAAAATATTATATCACAATTAAAGAAATATAAAGAGTTTAATCTTACTATATTATCTGTTTAATGGGAGTTCTTTGCTCTCATATGTAAAATCTTTTTTAAAAGAAGAAGCATCCTAGCTGTCCTTTAGATTTAGGGCAGCTAGGATGCTTCTTACGTATATTATGTAATGATTTTTTGAAATGCCCATATATATTGTAATAAACTAGGACATATGAAAGGGGGCAACGACTTGAAAATATCACTTGTTTCGATCTTTCATTTTATTATATGGAGCGGGTTTTCATTAGTGTTATTATTATCAAATCGTGATAAAGCACATTACAAAGTATTACTTTTTTTTATATTTTTTTATTTAGCTTATGTTATTGCACATTTTATGTTGCACTCCAGAAAAGAGGCAGTTTGTTGCASCATTGGAAATAGTATGTTCTTTTTTTTCATTAAATATCTCTTTTTCACAGGTTAGCGTTTATAAAAATACATTGTTCTTCCATTAAATAACCTTAATTCACCTTCTAATTTCTTGGCTAAAAAACGGCAGAATTCATTCGCTTTTCCTTTATCTCCAAATGTGGCAGTAGAAGGTAAGGAGATTTGAACGAAAGCTTGCTCGTTTTCTATTCCAACCCCCACATAAATAGAAGTATATCGATCATGACTAGATTTTAGCTCAAGTGTAGTATCAGACGTATCAAGTATTTCGTATGGAAATGCCACGCTAGTATATGCATAGCTAACTTGCACACCGGTTTGGGAAGTAATTTCTTTATAATAACGAAAAAGTTGTTTTACATCTTCTAATGAGATAGCTTGTTGTTTAGATTTAGGTACAAGTTTAATAAATGCATGTTGCATAAAGATTTTCCTCCTGACGTAATATATATATTTATTTTAACACTGTTGTAAATTTTTTGACAATTAAAAAGGGATCATTCCTCGTTTTGTTTAATATATACAAGTAGAAAGTGTTGTAAAGAAAGGAGGGAGTAAATGTTTGAAAAATTGTATGATGAGCATGAAAGTGTGAAGGTACGATTTCTAGGATTTATGACACATGAGAACCGTTATGACTTTGGGGTCATTTATACAAATATGTTTTTTGGGAAACCTCTTGTCGTGTGCATGCAAACTGGGAGAGCGACTCTACTAGGACAAGATGATGTGGATAATGTTCAACATTTACAACAGGTCTTTAAATTACAATCGGAGGAGGAGGCGGATGATTTAGCACAGTTCTTTAAGTTTCTTGTACCACCTACTTCTTTACATGCTGAATATGAAGAATAAACAAAAGGGAACAGTCGTACTTATTAAGATATGACTGTTTTTTTGTTATTGTCTCATACTAATGTAAAATAAAATTTTTAATGTGTTATACTAAAAACCTATTGACGTAAAAAGTATAACATATTAAAATAAAGACAGAAAGTTAAGCGGTTACAAAAGTTTTTGGGATTATAAACTTAGGGGGAAATAAAAAATGGGAACAATCGTATGTCAAGATTGTGAAAGTACAATTGCACACTTCGAGGATGAGAAAGTAACGGTACTTTACGGGAAATGTGAATTTTGCGGATGTGATCACAAGGAGCATACAAAAGCCCAATAATATATAGGAATCTTGCAGCTGAAAAAGTTTTTAGGACCATAAACTTAGGGGGAAATGAAAAATGGGAACAATCGTATGTCAAGTTTGTGAAGGAACAATTGCACACTTTGAAGATGAAAAAACAACAGTACTTTATGGGAAATGTGGATCTCATTGTGAATGTGATCATAAAGAACATTCAAAAGCCCAGTAATATATAGGAAGTTTATGAATATAAAGATTTGAAACTATAAATGAAACTCAGGGGGAAATAAAAAATGGGAACAATTGTATGTCAAGCTTGTGAAGGAACAATCGCACACTTTGAAGATGAAAAAACAACAGTACTTTATGGGAAATGTGGATCTTGCGGATGTGATCACAAGGAGCATACAAAAGCCCAATAATTAAAAAAGGCGCCTGCATCTGCAGGCGCCTTTTTTAATAGATTGTAGTTGTATGACCAACCGTTGCAACAATTGCATCGTCCCTGATGGGAATAAATTTGAGTGTTGTTTGTAGATTATTAACAGAAGTATGTTGACTCATAAGACGGCTATCTATTCGCGTAATAAAATCTGTTAAATATGCTGAGATAAAAGCATATGGAATTCTTCGTTCATTCAATAGGTAAATAATTTGTTCTTTTGTCTTTACTCCTACACCATGACCATAAAAAAAGAAATTGCCTAAATAAATGGCATTCTCTCCTTGCCACTCAACCGAAGCTGGATTTACTTGTGGGTTTTTAAAGTAAACAAGATCGCCAGGAACGATATCCCCACCGGTTTTTGTCACCAGTTTTAAATCTTGATCATAATCCCATGTATATAGTAGAAGGTTTGCGAATAAGTGATTAAAGATTTGGTCATCATATAGAGCTAAAAGTGCTTTGTAAAAAATAATAATCATTGCTGTTGCACATTCTGTTCCGTATTTTTTCCCGTTTTTAAAAATATCTCGTATTGCGACGGAGGGTGGTACATTTGGGAGTAGTTGAAACCCTCCCAGTGGTGTCCTTTGCCAAAATTCAGGGTTACAATAGGACTCTTGGAATGTACGGAATTGAAGTCCGCTTTGAAAGAGTTCTAAGGCAGATGTAATAATATAAATTCGTAAATTTAGATCGAAAATGAGTTCATCAGCCGTTCGGAATGCATATACTTCTTGATTTCCAGCCATAATGGCTAATATTTGTTGTTTCTCAGTAGCGAACGGTTCGTTTTCACTCGTGATATAAGGATGTACAATAGAACGACCAATCACAATCATAACTGTATCCCCACCTATACGTTACATTCTTTAGTATGGTATGAGTAAAAGAAAAAATGGTGAAAAAAAAGCCTATCAAATGATAGGCTTATATTCTTTAATAACGCGTAATGTTTGTAATGTCATGTCTTCGGGACCTTGTACTGGCAGACCCGCTTCTAAATTTTTATGAATGTAATCTAAGTTTTCTTGTGTAATAATTTCACCTGGAGTAAAGATTGGAATCCCTGGTGGATAAACCATTACAAAATCAGCTATAATGCGGCCAGCAGCATTTTCAAATGGGATGACCTCTGTCTCTGAATAAAAAGCATCTCGAGGAGAGAGGGCAAGTACAGGGATTTCTGGAATTTCAACTTGTACTTGAACACCTTTGTCCGCTCTATCTTTAAATGTAGTTGCTAGTTTTTGTAAGGCCTGGATGAGAATGTTGGTTTCATCCTCTGTATCCCCTAATGTAACGAGGCATAGAATGTTATATAAGTCCGAAAGCTCGACCTCAATGTTGTAATGTTCTCTTAACCATAATTCTGCCTCATGACCTGTAATCCCTAAATTTTTGACAGATACAATCAGTTTTGTTGGATCATAACTAAATGTTGCATCCGTACCTAACATTTCTTTACCAGGGCAGTATAGGTTTTCAATCTTATTTACAGTATTGCGGACATGTTCAGCTAACTGAATTGTTTTTGTGATTAATTCTTGTCCTTCAGTCGCAAGGCGTTTTCTGGCAACATCTAAAGAAGCCAATAGAATATAAGAAGTTGATGTTGTTGTAAGCATGCTAATAATAGATTGGACATGTTTTACATTCACAAGACCTTCTTTTACATTTAAAATAGAACTTTGTGTTAAGGATCCTCCTAATTTATGGACACTTGTTGCTGCCATATCTGCACCAGCTTGCATGGCTGACATCGGTAGTTCCTCATGAAAATGAATATGAACACCGTGAGCTTCATCTACTAGTACAGGTATATCGTAGGAATGAGCTAATTTTACAATTTGTTGTAAGTCTGCAGCAAATCCGAAATACGTTGGGTTAATAACAAGTAATCCTTTTGCATCTGAATGCTCCTCAAGTGCTTTTTTTACAGATTGAATCGTAATCCCGTGTGAAATACCGAGCTTCGGATCAATTTCAGRATGAATGAAAATTGGTTTTGCACCTGAGAAAATAATGGCTGACATTACAGATTTATGAACGTTTCGTGGTACAAGAATTTTATCACCTGGGCCACAAACGCTCATCACCATTGTCATAATTGCACCGCTTGTTCCCTGGACGGAAAAGAAAGTATGATCTGCACCGAACGCAGTCGCTGCTAAGTCTTGAGCCTCTTTAATCATACCTTTTGGATGATGTAAATCATCGAGCGGCGCGATATTAATTAAATCAATTGCTAATGCATTATGCCCAATAAATTCGCGAAACATAGGATCCATTCCTTGTCCTTTTTTATGACCTGGGATATGGAATTGAATTGGATTTCGCTTACTGTGCTCTACTAAAGCGGTAAACAATGGTGTTTTGTATTGGGACAATCTATACACCCCTTCTTCTTCGTAATATTTATTATGAATTGTTTTATGTTTATCTTGTTCAATAAGAAAGTTATTTCCCCTGTATAGTTATATAACCGTCTATAAGAACTTGAATTGTTCTACTTACCATTCAAAAATTTTGTCATGGAAGCTTCACTTTATTTTCAATAAAACAAAAGCATTATATCACCAATGATTATATATGTATAGGGAAAATTATTATTTTTATTATATGCATAATTAGTAGTAAGTTTATCCCATTATGTGTGAGTAATAAACGCTCGTCCTAGGCTTTAAAGAAAGCGAGAAGATATGTGGAATTTCAATAATAGAAGTTGCACTTTATCCTGCTGGTAGTCAGTCATATCTTTACGGCGAGATTTAGCGGAAGTAAAGAAGTTAGGTGAAGGGAAATAATACGTAAGGTTACATTTTTCAGGCGAATGAAGAGCTGTTTTTTAATTACCCTGTTATTTTTAATCTGGCAGGAGACAATTCCATAATAAAAGAGAAATAGTGTATAATGCAAAGTGGTTATAGCAAAGAAGGTTGGAAGTTTTATTTTTAAGGTAGCATAATGGTAGAAAATAAAAATGGATGAGGTGTACATATGGAATATCAATATCCACTTGATTATGATTGGTCAAATGATGAGATGATTGCAATCGTGACATTCTATGAGGCAATTGAAAAGGCGTATGAAAAAGGTATCGTTAGAGAAGAATTGATGAGATTATATCGTCGTTTTAAAGAAATTGTACCGTCGAAAGCAGAAGAGAAGAAAATTGATAAAGAGTTTCAAGAGATAAGTGGTTACTCTATATATCGGGCAATTCAAAAAGCGAAAGAAGTAGAAGAACAAAAGATTGTAAAAGTGTAAAAATATTTTGAAAATTAAAATTCAAAGTGCTATAATGGGATAACAACTAAAAACGGACAATGTACATTGTCCGTTTTCTACTATCGATTACAAATTTTATATAAAGGAAGGAGTGATTGCATCGTAGCTTCAACCTTTGTAAGAAATTGTTCATCAGTAAGTGTTGGAAATTCTTCTGGTGAGATGTGAATACCTACTAGTAACTCTGCTTTTTTTATAGTGGCTAAGCGTTCAATCATTTTTTGTAATTCATTTGCTTCAAGCATGTTATGCGGTTTTACACCTGGTTTAGTATGGTCAATGGACCAAACGAAGTCATTTGGWATATTTGTTTTTAAATCATTTAAATGTYCTAAGAAGGCATGAGCCGYYTCMACTTTYTGTGGACACTCATAGATTAAACCAAAGTATATGAAAGCGTGGGTTCCCCATAAACCGATTTGAAAATGTGGTAACATTTTATAACCGCGTTTATTTGTTGAAAAAGCAACCCAAGTATCGTTTGGTGGATTGACTTTACGACGTGCGTGTTTCGCTACATGATAGAAGAAAGTTTCACCAGTTTGTTCTGATAAATAATGAGAAAATTGTTCGCCTAGAGCTTCTAATTTAGGATGAATGTTTGTTTTAATAGCATCCATTCGCTCTTCAAGGCCATCAACAGAAAAGACTGCAAAGTCCTTTTCTTTAAATGTTTGTAATGTCATGACTGTTCCTCCAACTCCTAGTTTGTTTTTAATTTTAGCATAGCTTGTACTATTCATAAAAAAAATCAGCATAAAAAATTTACGTAAAAAAATATAATTTTGTTGCATAGATGATTTATCCAACATAATATAGTATAAAACAAAAAATCAGAAAATTAAATTAATTTCAGTCCAAGGGCAGACGAATATTGGGAGGAGGCAATAAAAATGAGACAGGTGATTAATGCGTTAAAGAGAACAGATGCTGAAAAAAGAATTCCGGTGCTAAGATTGGAGTTAGATTATGAATTAGCAACGCTATACGATGCAATGATGGAAAATGATAATCAGAAAAAAGAAGAGTGCGTGCAAAAATTAGAAGTACTAAGACTTGAAATGATTCGTTTAGAAGCATAATAATAGTATATGTATAAAAATTAAGTTGGTGCGAACCTTATAAAGGGTTCGTTTTTTCTGTGAACAGTATAGATCGGAGTGTTTAAACATGCAAGAGGTATGGAAAGAAATCGATACAAATGCAAAGCAGTGGATTCGAGAAGCTGGCGAGCGTTTAATGGCATCATTGCAAAAGACACTTATTGTAGAGACAAAATCAAATGCAGCAGATTTAGTAACAAATATGGATCGAGAAACAGAACAGTTTTTGATTAGGAAAATTAAACAAACATTTCCAGATCATTATATTTTAGGAGAAGAAGGGTATGGAGATGAGGTTGCTTCTTCGGATGGAGTTGTTTGGTTAATTGATCCAATTGATGGTACGATGAATTTTGTTCATCAAAAAAGAAACTTTGCGATTTCAATTGGCATTTATGAGAACGGTATCGGAAAAATCGGTCTCGTCTATGATCCGGTTCATGAAGAACTGTATCATGCTGTAAAAGGAGAAGGAGCTTTTTGTAATGATACATCCATTCCTACTCTTGAGAAAAGTACAGTGGAGCATGGAATAATTGCGTTAAATGCAACTTGGCTCACTGATAATCCATTACTTAATATGGAGAAAATGATGCAGCTTGTGAAATTGGCAAGAGGGACACGATCATATGGATGTGCAGCGCTAGAAATGGTCTATGTTGCAACCGGAAGATTGGATGCTTACGTGACGCCACGATTATCTCCTTGGGATTTTGGCGGTGGAATGATTATTGTAGAAGAAGTCGGTGGTAAGGTGACGACATTTGCTGGCACTACTCTTTCTATCGTGGAAAAAAGCAGTGTATTAGTTGCGAAGCCGGGAGTATATGAAGAGTTACTACCATTTGTATCACAGTAACAAAAAAAGTAAGAGGCCAAGAAGTAGCTTCTTACTTTTTACTGTTACTGTGATTTACGCATTTTGCGTTTTGTTATAAATCCATATCCAACTGTAACAAATGTGCCAATGATGCAAATAATAATACCGATGGGACTATTTTCAGCAATCATAATTCCAATGCCAATTAAGAAAATAACACCGATAATAGCCGTTAATAAAAAGCGATATTGAATGTGTTCCATATCTTCACCCTCCAATTTCATTTTACTTTCACAAAAGTAAGAATACAACTATATTTTCATTCTTGATTTTATTTTGATTGCCATTGTATCACCTTCGCTCTTATAATAGAGAAGGATTAAAAAGACACTAGGAGTTGGACATGTTGAAAAAACGACAAGATTTACGCAATATAGCAATTATCGCCCACGTTGACCATGGTAAAACAACACTTGTTGACCAATTATTACGTCAAGCGGGGACGTTTCGTGCAAATGAGCACGTAGAAGAGCGTGCAATGGATTCAAATGATTTAGAAAGAGAACGCGGTATTACCATTTTAGCGAAAAATACAGCGATTCATTATGAAGATAAACGAATTAACATTTTAGATACACCTGGACACGCTGACTTCGGTGGTGAAGTAGAGCGTATTATGAAAATGGTTGATGGTGTTTTACTTGTTGTTGATGCATACGAAGGTTGTATGCCTCAAACACGATTTGTTTTAAAGAAAGCATTAGAACAAAACTTAACTCCGATCGTGGTTGTAAACAAAATTGACCGTGACTTTGCTCGTCCTGATGAAGTGGTTGACGAAGTAATTGACTTATTCATTGAGCTTGGTGCAAACGAAGATCAATTAGAGTTCCCTGTTGTATTCGCATCAGCAATGAATGGAACAGCAAGCTTAGATTCAAACCCAGCAAATCAAGAAGAGAATATGAAATCATTATTTGACACAATCATTGAACATATTCCAGCACCAATTGATAATAGCGAAGAGCCACTTCAATTCCAAGTAGCACTTCTTGATTACAATGACTATGTTGGCCGTATTGGGGTTGGCCGTGTATTCCGCGGTACAATGAAAGTAGGACAACAAGTAGCATTAATGAAGGTTGACGGAAGTGTAAAACAATTCCGTGTAACTAAATTATTTGGTTACATTGGATTAAAACGCCAAGAAATTGAAGAAGCAAAAGCTGGAGACTTAGTAGCTGTTTCAGGTATGGAAGACATCAACGTTGGTGAAACAGTATGTCCAGTTGAGCATCAAGAGGCATTACCATTACTACGTATCGATGAGCCAACATTACAAATGACATTCCTTGTAAATAACAGCCCATTTGCAGGTCGTGAAGGTAAATATATTACATCTCGTAAAATTGAAGAGCGTCTTCGTGCACAGCTAGAAACAGATGTAAGCTTACGTGTAGATAACACAGATTCTCCTGATGCATGGATTGTATCTGGACGTGGAGAGTTGCACTTATCAATCTTAATTGAGAACATGCGTCGTGAAGGATATGAATTACAAGTATCTAAACCAGAAGTAATTATTAGAGATGTTGATGGTGTAAGATGTGAGCCTGTAGAGCGCGTACAAATTGACGTGCCAGAAGAGTATACTGGTTCTATTATGGAGTCAATGGGTGCACGTAAAGGTGAAATGTTAGATATGGTGAATAACGGAAACGGTCAAGTTCGTCTGACGTTTATGGTTCCAGCACGTGGCCTAATTGGTTATACAACAGAGTTCTTAACTTTAACACGTGGTTACGGTATTTTAAACCATACATTCGATAGCTATCAGCCAGTACATGCTGGACAAGTTGGTGGACGTCGTCAAGGTGTTCTAGTTTCACTTGAAACAGGAAAAGCATCACAATACGGTATTATGCAAGTTGAAGACCGTGGTGTAATCTTCGTTGAACCAGGTACAGAAGTATATACAGGTATGATTGTTGGGGAGCATACACGTGAGAATGATTTAACAGTTAACGTTGTAAAAATGAAACAACAAACTAACATTCGTTCTGCAACAAAAGACCAAACGTCAACAATGAAAAAACCTCGTATCATGACATTAGAAGAGTCATTAGAATACTTAAATGACGATGAGTACTGTGAAGTAACACCAGAATCAATCCGTCTTCGCAAAAAGATTCTTGATAAGAGCGAGCGCGAAAGAGCTGCTAAGAAAAAGAAATCTGTAGAAGCGTAAAAGATAAAGCTGCCTTTTCATTAAAAAGGCAGCTTTTTTAATTTGCTTATTTTTCGAAAATTTAATCTTTTATCTAGACAGTATTTTTTCTACAAGGTAATCTTATAGTAGACAACATAGAATTTAAAAATTAAGAAGTAAGGTGCTGTTAGTTAGTTGAATGAATTTGGCCGATATGGATTATTTTCTATCTTTATTTTAGATAGGGGGATTTTTATTCATCTTTGCTAGATGAAGGGGAGAAGTATAATGCTAGAGAGAATGTCATTTTTTGCAAAGTTATACAATGTAGATGTGAATCCAGAAGTAGGGATGTGGCAGCTTTACGGTACAATGATTATACTAAGTGCACTCGTATATAATTTAGGATTTGCTAGGAAGTTACCGTTACTAAAAAACATTGTGATTTATGTATCCTTAGCAATTGGATGTACAGTTTTAACTTTTTTGGGAGTGTTTTTACCAGTAGGAGAAGGACTTGTTGTGACAGCGATTGTATTCGGTATTTATAGATTACGCTTACGCCAAGCAAAGCAACAAAGAGTGGGTTAAAGGGGGGGATGTTTCATGCGTTCTGTACAAGATGCGTTATATAATTGGCTAACAATTAAAACTGTCGCGGAAGCACGCCCGCATGATGCAGCTGCGCAAGAAACATATTTACTGTTTCATAACATGTTACATGAAGATCATCAATTAAGAGATGTAACGGTGGAAAAAAAAGAAGATATGTATTTGGTTACATATGAACAAGAAGGAGAAAAACATTCTACAAGATTTCCGATAGAGCTTATAGATTGTTTCTTAGATCAAATGAAACGAGAGCCGGAGAAATATAAATAAGCCCTCATCTGAATGATTAAGGACTTATTTGACAGTTTACCACTCATCTTCTATTGTTTTATCACGATATAAGTGGAAATTTCCAGTTGCATGGCGTTCCATTGTACGTTCTGCAATACGTTCTGTGCATTCCATGCACATATATGTATGAATAGGACGGTTACGAAGCCTTTTGGCCATAGGATTTTCGTCATCTAACTCTTCTTTTTTATCACAAAGCATGCATTTGACTCTCATTTCGTCACCTCAATACAAATTCTATCGATATAAGTATATCATGTAAATTTGATATTTTTGAACTATAGGGGGAAAAAATAATATTTTCGCAATTCGAAAAATAAGTTATCATTAAGATAAATAAAATTTTGGAGGTGGAAATATGGCAAATGTAGTAGAACCTACATTGACAGATTCTTTAGTTCAATCTTTACGTGAAGGACGCATTATAACAATTGCAACAATTGATTTTGAAAAGGCTGTTCCGAATGTAAGTGCTATTTCATGGATATATGCAATAAATGAGACAAGTATTCGATTTGCGATTGATCAACGCTCTCGTATTGCGGAAAATTTGCGCCATCATGCAGGGCTTGTACTCACTGTAATGGCAAATGAATCTGTATTTTCCATTAGCGGTGAAGCAAAGATTTTAAAGGAGAGATTGGATGGCAGTCCACTCAAATTAACTGCAGTAGAAGTATCTGTTCAAGAAGTACGTGATGTTATGTTTTATGGAGCAAAGCTTGCTTCGGAACCAACATATGAAAAAACATATGATCTTCGTGCTGCTGAAAAACTTGATAATCAAGTTTTAACGGCGATGAAAGAATTGTAGAAAAGTGGATGAGCATTATGGTTGTTCATCCTTTTCTGCTATTTTAACCTGAGTGAATAAGGAATCTTTGCTACATGTTAGGATATAAATTTTGACGAATGAATACGATACCTAGTTATGAATGAGAAAAATGATTAAGAAAAGTTTTAATTTATATGAATTTCGATTCTACCTCGTTAATACATTACATATAATTATAACAATGGTTCGTCCATATGATGATCATGGATGAAACCCTTGTTCTACAAATTTAAAAGTGGAGTCAGGGGGTAACAGGTTGGATAAAATTTATGTGTTAGATACGAATGTACTTTTGCAGGATCCTTTATCTATTTTTTCTTTTGAAACAAATGAGGTAGTGATTCCAGCAGTTGTATTAGAAGAGGTTGATTCGAAAAAACGCTACATGGATGAAGTCGGACGAAATGCTCGTTATGTATCTAAATTGATAGATAAATTTCGCGAATTAGGAAAACTGCATGAGAGTATACCTCTTGAAAATGGAGGGACATTTCGTATTGAATTAAACCATCGCTCATTTGTTCAACTGCAAGATATTTTTGTTGAAAAAACAAACGATAATCGTATTTTAGCTGTTGCGAAAAATTTATTCTTAGAAGAGCAAGAGAAAGAGAATGGAAAGTCTGTCATTTTAGTAAGTAAAGATGTACTTGTGAGAGTAAAAGCAGATGCTCTTGGTTTACAAGCTGAAGATTATTTAAGTGATCGTGTAATTGAAGTGGAAAATATATATTCAGGTTTTTTAGAAGGTTACATATCAAAAGAACAGCTAAATTATTTTTATGAAAAAGGAGAACTTCCTTTATCGGAAATTGCAAATCATCCATTTTATCCAAATCAATTTATCGTGATGAAAGATGCATTAGGGGGTTCTAGCTCTGCACTTGGAATTGTTGATTATTCAGGGAAAAAAGTGAAGAAACTTATTTTTCATAATGAGCAAGTTTGGGGAATACGCCCGCGGAATGTGCAGCAAATTATGGGATTAGAATTGTTGCTTCGTGAAGATATTCCACTCGTAACGTTAACAGGGAAAGCAGGAACTGGTAAAACCTTACTCGCGTTAGCTGCTGGTCTTATGCAAACGGAGGATCTAGGATTGTACAAAAAACTCCTTGTTGCTCGGCCGATTGTTCCAGTTGGTAAGGATATCGGATATTTACCAGGAGAAAAAGAAGAAAAGTTAAGACCGTGGATGCAGCCAATTTTCGATAATCTAGAGTATTTATTTAATACAAAAAAACCAGGCGAATTAGATGCGATTTTAGCGGGTATGGGTTCAATTGAAGTAGAGGCGCTTACTTATATACGAGGACGAAGTATTCCAGATCAATTTATTATTATTGATGAGGCGCAAAATTTAACGAAACATGAAGTGAAAACAATATTAACAAGGGTTGGAGAAAAAAGTAAAATTGTATTAATGGGAGATCCGCAACAAATTGATCATCCTTACTTAGATGAATATAATAATGGTTTAACGTATGTTGTAGAGAAATTTAAAGAACAAAAAATTAGCGGACATGTAAAGTTTGTAAAAGGAGAGCGTTCTAATTTAGCACAACTAGCAGCGGACTTATTATAAAGTGAAACTTTAATCAGTGAGGGATTTCATCAGCCGAAGTCTAACTGTTTTGCTGTTGTTAAATTTTGAGGTGGGAATACTTCTGACCGCAAAGAGTGGAAAAAAAGGAGTGGCTTTTGCCTACTCCTTTTTTAAATAATTGTAAACTTACGGATATTTCGAATTGGATTGTTTATATTAGAGCCGTCACCAAAGTAAAGGTGGACAGGTCCATCTTCTCGTAATGGTTTTCCATCTTTTGAAAATCCAAGAATAACATTGTTTGCTTCTTCTAATGAAAGTGTGATTGAATCATGCAATGCATGGATTTCAACATGTGTTGCTTCAGCTGTAATTTCAGCATTTTTGAAAAATGGATGAAGTGGTATGCCAAACGTTCCTGAAATAAGCTGTTCCTTTTTAAATTTTTTTACGCTTTTTTGAATAGGTGGAAAAGYGGCACCATCACGGATTTCACGATCCCAATGTTCGGAAGTGTGCTTGAGATAGTCTTCTAATTCTGATTTTTCTTCTTTCGTTTCGGTGAAGTAAGTTGTTAAATCTACTTTTCGATCATCAAAAATCCAAACGCTTGGGTCAAGTGTGATCGGAAAGCGTACTTTTCCATTTATAAATAAAATTTCACTCATTGTTGTTCCCCCATTTGTATTATGCTCCCACTTTTCAGTATAATAGCATTAGACACGATTGTCACAAAAAATGTTTCTATTGCAATTTATTAAAACTATCGCTAATATTAATAGATAGGATAGAAGAGTAGGACGGAAACGGAGGGAATCAATTTGGCGTCTGAGACAGTAGCAAATCATCAGGAAAAGGCACTTGCCCTTCTAAAAGCGGATGCGGAAAAGATTTTAAGACTTATTAAGGTGCAAATGGACCACCTTACGATGCCGCAATGTCCATTATATGAAGAAGTGTTGGACACGCAAATGTTTGGACTATCCCGTGAAGTTGACTTTGCGGTTCGTCTTGGTCTTATTACAGAAGAGCAAGGGAAAGAAATGTTAGGAGAGCTCGAACGGGAATTATCAGCACTTCATGAAGCATTTACAAACAAACAACAATAAAGGGTTCAAATAAGGGGGCTCAAACTGACTAGGTTTGAGCTTTTTATTTGTATAATAAAGCAGGAAGAATTCTGATACATATGGAATACAACAATAATTAAATTGAAACAGAAAGAGGAAATGAAATGAAAAGAGTATGGAAATCGATGGATTATTCATTATTACTTCCTCTTATTATTTTATGTGTGTTGGGAGTTATAATGGTATATAGTTCTAGTTCCATTGTTGCGATTTCAAGGCATAACTGGCCAGCAAATTACTTTTTTAAAAGACAATTACTTGCTCTAGCTGTTGGAACCGTAGGGTTAGGAATTATCGTTGCTATTCCGTACCACGTTTGGAGAAAACGAATTGTTTTGTTATTAATGATGACAGGTAGTATTGGATTGCTAGCGTTAGCATTATTGATTGGAAAGAAAGTAAATGGTGCGCAAGCATGGGTATTCGGTATACAGCCCGCTGAATTTGTTAAAATTGCTATCATTATTGTACTCGCGCGTTTCTTTGCGAGAAGGCAAGAAACTGATACTTCAGTTTGGAAGGGATCAGCAGGTACGATTATGTTTATAGGATTAATATTGGTTTTAATTCGTAAACAAAATGATTTAGGAACAGTTTTGTTAATCATAGGTATTGTCGGAATTATGTTTCTTTGTTCAGGGGTTCCGATTAACAAGTGGATAAAGCGTCTTGCATTAAGCACAATTGTATGGATTCCGCTTTTATACTTAGTTGGTAATTATGCATTGAAACCTTATCAAAAAGCACGTTTTGCGGTGTTTTTAAATCCATTTGATGATCCACAGGGTGATGGATTTCAGCTGGTGAATTCCTTTGTTGGAATTGCTTCAGGTGGACTGAATGGTAGAGGACTTAGTAATAGTATACAAAAATTTGGGTATTTACCTGAGCCACACACGGACTTTATTATGGCAATTATATCTGAAGAACTTGGTTTTATTGGTGTAGCGATTATTTTAATTAGTTTGTTACTCATTATCATTCGTGCATTCCGAATTGCTCAAAAGTGTAAAGATCCATTTGGAAGTTTAATTGCTATAGGCATTGCTAGCCTGTTTGGGGTGCAAACGTTTGTTAACATTGGTGGTATGTCTGGGCTAATGCCTCTTACTGGTGTGCCTTTGCCATTTGTCAGTTATGGTGGTAGTTCTTTAATGGCGAATCTATTTGCAATGGGTATATTGTTGAACTTAGGGAGTTATGTGAAACGACAAGAGAAGCAACAAAAAGAAATATATGAGAAAAAACAACAAGGTGAGCCACATCTTGTTGTTGTGAAATAAAAAGGTTTTGTGTTTGATGACACAAAACCTTTTTATTATGTTGTTTTTTAATGAGTTATACTTTGTTTGGTTTAAATAACAATAGTGTGTCATAAATGTTTTAATGTGTTATACAATAAAACTGTCAGAAAAAGAAGAGTTGTGCTATACTATTTTTGTGAAACAAATTGATTAGAAAACTTATCATTTGTTAAAAAATAAGGTATGATGTATAAAAATAAGGTGAAGCTTTCCGAGTATAGTTTAGAAAAGAAAGTGAAGAACTTCACGCTTTTAGAGCGTGTACCTATTTAATCTCTAAAGTGGTAGGAAAGTAGAGGGGGAAAATCATGACAAAGCTGCAACGTATTCAAAAAGTWTTRGTAGCTAACCGTGGAGAAATTGCAATTCGTGTATTCCGAGCTTGTTCAGAACTTGGATTAAATACAGTTGCAATTTATTCAAAAGAGGATAGCGGTTCTTACCATCGCTATAAAGCAGATGAATCTTATTTAGTGGGAGAAGGCAAAAAACCAATCGATGCTTACCTTGATATTGAAGGTATTATTGAGATTGCGAAAAGCAATCACGTGGATGCAATTCACCCTGGATATGGTTTCTTGTCAGAAAATATCCAATTTGCTAGACGTTGTGAAGAAGAAGGGATTATCTTTATCGGACCAAAGAGCAAACATTTAGATATGTTTGGAGATAAAGTGAAAGCAAGAGCACAAGCGCAATTAGCAAATATTCCAGTTATTCCTGGCAGCGATGGACCTATTAATTCACTAGAAGAAGTTGAAGAGTTTGCTAAGAAGTATGATTACCCGATAATTATTAAAGCCTCCCTTGGTGGTGGTGGCCGCGGTATGCGTATTGTACGTAGCGGTGATGAATTAAAAGAATCTTATGATCGTGCAAAATCAGAAGCGAAAGCAGCTTTTGGTAATGATGAAGTGTATGTTGAAAAATTCGTTGAAAAACCTAAACATATAGAAGTTCAAATATTAGCAGATGAAGAAGGAAATGTTGTGCATTTATATGAGCGTGATTGCTCTGTACAACGTCGTCATCAAAAAGTAGTTGAAATTGCGCCAAGCGTGTCACTTTCAGATGATCTTCGTCATCGTATTTGTGAAGCAGCGGTACAGTTAACGAAAAATGTAAATTATTTAAATGCTGGTACGGTTGAGTTCCTTGTAAAAGGCGATGACTTTTATTTCATTGAAGTAAATCCACGTGTTCAAGTAGAACATACAATTACAGAGATGATTACAGGCATTGATATTGTTCAGTCACAAATTTTAATTGCAGATGGACACGCTTTACATAGCCAAATCGTAAGCATACCAAAACAAGAAGACGTTATTGTGCATGGTTATGCGATTCAATCTCGTGTAACAACAGAAGATCCGCTTAATAATTTTATGCCTGATACAGGGAAAATTATGGCGTATCGTTCTGGTGGTGGTTTTGGCGTTCGTCTTGACACAGGTAACAGTTTCCAAGGGGCTGTTATTACACCGTACTATGATTCATTACTTGTAAAAGTAACAACTTGGGCGCTTACATTTGAACAAGCGGCTGCGAAAATGGAGCGCAACTTAAAAGAGTTTCGTATTCGTGGTATTAAAACAAACATTCCATTCTTAGAGAATGTAGTAAAACATAAAAACTTCTTGTCAGGAGAATATGATACGTCATTTATTGATGCATCACCTGAACTGTTCGTGTTTCCAAAACGTAAAGACCGTGGAACAAAGATGTTAAGTTATGTTGGTACGGTAACAGTAAATGGTTTCCCAGGAGTAGGGAAGACAGAGAAGCCAATTTTCCCAGATGCACGTATACCAAATGTAAAACATTATGAATCGATTCAAGATGGAACAAAACAAATTTTAGACGAACGCGGAGCGGATGGATTAGTAAAATGGGTGCAAGATCAAAAACGTGTACTTTTAACAGATACAACATTCCGAGATGCGCACCAATCATTACTTGCAACACGTCTTCGTACAAAAGATTTAAACCAAATTGCTGAACCGACAGCTAGAATGTTACCGAATTTATTCTCAGCGGAAATGTGGGGCGGTGCAACGTTTGATGTTGCGTATCGTTTCTTAAAAGAAGATCCATGGGAACGACTATTAGAACTTCGTGAAAGAATGCCAAATGTTTTATTCCAAATGCTTCTTCGTTCATCAAATGCGGTTGGTTATAAAAACTATCCAGATAATTTAATTCAAAAATTTGTAGAATGTTCAGCACAAGCTGGTATCGATGTATTCCGTATTTTTGATAGCTTAAACTGGGTGGAAGGTATGAGAGTTGCAATTGATGCTGTAAGAGAGAGTGGTAAAATTGCAGAGGCAACTATGTGTTATACAGGGGATATCCATGACCCAATGCGCAGTAAATATGACTTAAATTATTATAAAAACTTAGCGAAAGAATTGGAAGCGTCAGGAGCACATATTCTAGGTATTAAAGATATGGCTGGATTATTAAAACCAAATGCAGCCTATGATTTAGTTTCTGCTTTAAAAGAAACGGTATCGATTCCGATTCACCTTCATACGCATGATACAAGTGGAAATGGTGTTTTAACGTATACGAAAGCAATTGAAGCAGGTGTTGATATTGTCGATGTAGCTGTAAGCTCAATGGCAGGTCTAACATCACAACCAAGTGCAAATACGTTATATTATGCGCTAGGTGGAAATGAAAGACAACCAGATGTTAATGTGGATTCATTAGAAAAACTTTCATATTACTGGGAGGATGTTCGTAAATATTATGCACCATTTGAAAGTGGTATGAATGCACCTCATACAGAGGTATATATGCATGAAATGCCAGGTGGTCAATATAGTAACCTCCAACAACAAGCGAAAGCAGTTGGTTTAGGAGACCGATTTGATGAAGTGAAAGTGATGTATCGCCGTGTAAATGATATGTTTGGTGATATTGTAAAAGTAACACCATCATCAAAAGTTGTTGGCGACATGGCGCTATTTATGGTACAAAATCACCTTACAGAACAAGACATTTTTGAGCGTGGACATTCTTTAGATTTCCCAGGTTCTGTTGTGGAAATGTTCTCTGGAGATCTTGGACAACCATATGGTGGCTTCCCGAAAGAATTACAAAAAATCATTTTAAAAGGGAAAGAGCCATTAACAGTAAGACCAGGGGAATTGTTAGAACCAGTGGACTTCGATGCTTTAAAAGAAGAGTTGTTCCATAAACTTGGACGTGAAGTAACGATTTTTGATGTTGTTGCATATGCATTATATCCAAAAGTATTTATGGATTATGAAAAAGTCGCTGGGCTTTATGGAAACGTGTCTGTACTCGATACGCCAACATTCTTCTATGGTATGAGGCTTGGTGAAGAAATTGGTGTGGAAATTGAACGTGGTAAAACATTAATGGTTAAATTAGTATCAATTGGTGAACCACAACCAGATGGGACACGTGTACTTTACTTTGAATTTAACGGGCAACCGCGTGAAATTGTTGTGAAAGATGAAAGTGTTAAATCAACAGTCGCACAGCGTGTGAAAGGGAATCGTGAGAATCCAAATCATATTAGTGCAACAATGCCGGGAACGGTTATTAAAGTTGTTGTAAATGAAGGTGATGAAGTGAAAAAAGGCGATTCCATGGCAATTACAGAAGCGATGAAGATGGAAACGACGGTTCAGGCGCCATTCAATGGAAAAGTGAAGAAAGTATATGTAAAAGATGGCGATGCGATTCAAACAGGCGATTTACTTATTGAACTAGAACAATAATAATAAAGAAAAGAGTTGCTTGAAGGCAGCTCTTTTCTTTATATAAAAATAATAACTTGCCACAGTGGCAAGTTATTAAAACGATTGTTTATTTTGCGTTGTAGTTGATGGGTGTGCCTCTTTTGCATTTGCTGTGCTTCGTGTACCTAACATGACTAAATAGCATAATACAGCAAAGAGACAAGAAATAAAGAGTGAATGTAACAATGCCATTGATAAACTTGCATTAGTATAAACGACTAAAATACCAACAATTGCTTGAAGTGTAACGAGAATAAATGAGATAATCCATCCCCAATATACAACCCGGTGCTGTTTATAGTGACGAATAGCAACAATCATTGCGTATAGGATCCAAGCAAATATTAATATTGCGGCAACCCTGTGTCCCATTTGAACCCATTCATGCAATTGAGTAGGCCATGGTCTGTTTTTACTACAAAGTGGAAAGTCTGGACAAGCTAAACTTGCACGCTCGTGACGTACTAAAGCTCCTGTATAGACGACAATATAACTGTAAATTGTTACACCGTAAATATGAAATTTCATTTTTTTGTCCATAATGAGAGAACGTGCATCGAATTTTTTGTCGATTTCAAAAATAAGGCACGTTAGTAAAATGACAGAAGCAAACGAAATTAAGGAAATACCAAAATGAATAGCTAATACAGCAGGTACTTGTCCCCAAACAACTGCGGCAGCTCCCATGAGTGCTTGTGCCACTAAAAATACGAAAGATAAAACAGCTAGCGTTTTTGTTTCACGTACATGTTTATAATATTTCCAGGATAGGATACAAAGAAGTGTAACGAGAATTCCTGCCGATCCTGATGTTAAGCGGTGACTTAGTTCAATAATCGTTTCCATTGATAGATTAGAGGGAACGAGTTCACCATTACAAAGTGGCCAAGATTTACCGCATCCTTGACCTGAACCTGTTTTTGTAACTAAAGCCCCTCCTAATAAAACCCCTAGTAAGTCGAGGCTTGTAATGACTGCTAACCATTTAATAAAGCGTTGCAATCTGTTTCACCATCTTTCTGTATGAAGTTATTGCGAAATATTTTCATTCCATCAATTTTATAGAACAAAACGCGCTACAGTCCTATGATATATAAAAAATAATAAAATAGCAAAGAAATGGAGAAGGGGGATAAAGAGTTTGAAATAAGAAAAAAACGGGGTTTAAATTACATATTTTAGGAGAAGTTATTTCTATTATAAAAAGAAATGGGAAGAATATATGCTAAATATGACAAAATAGTTTATTATAGAAGGTAACCTCATGTTATGATTAGGAAGTAATGGGAGAAACTTTTTTGTCATTCGACACAAAAAGTTCACGTTTTCTTCACAAATTGTTAGGGAAATATGATTTAATATACTCGAGTATGAGCGTAGATTAGTAGTAGAGTGAGAAAACAACATTTCTACTGTAATAATATTGCTATATAGAAGCGTAATACTTTTGTAAAGTAAAGACGCGAAAGAAGGATGAAAGTTTTAAGAGGGGGTTGAAATGATGAACCATGCAACAAGTGAGCTGCATGATGAGTCAGCTATAACAAATGTGCCGGAAACAACACGTGTACAAGATTTATTAGCGCTCGTTAAGATGGGGATTGTAAACTCGAATACACTTACGGTATTTACAGGATTTTGGTTGGCTTTACACTTTAATGGATTAAATGCTGTGAACCATTTGGATAAAATGTTCTTTACAATTGTCGGCTCGGCTTTAATTATGGCAGGATCATGTAGCTTGAATAACTATATTGATCGGGATATCGATCACTTAATGGAACGGACAAAAAATCGTCCGACAGTAACAGGAAAATATAAACCTAGTTTTGCGTTAACATTAGGTATGACTTTATTGCTTCTTGGTTTTGTATTCTTGTTATTTACAACACCAATGGCAGCAATTATAGGTTTCATCGGTGCTGTCACATACGTTGTTTTGTATTCATTATGGACAAAACGAGCATATACACTAAATACAGTAGTAGGTAGTGTATCTGGAGCAGTTCCACCTTTAATTGGTTGGGCAGCAGTTGATCCTAGTTTAGATCATCCAATTGCTTGGATGCTATTTTTAATTATGTTTATTTGGCAAATCCCACATTTCCTCGCGTTAGCGATGAAACGTGTTGATGAATATCGAAATGCAGGTATTCCCATGCTTCCTGTTGTACATGGATTTGATATTACAAAACGTCAAATCATGATTTGGACAGTATGTTTATTACCACTACCATTTTATATGAGTGGACTGGGAGTAACATTTATGGTAATTGCAACATTGCTTAACATTGGATGGATCGTATTAGGATTCTATGGATTCCGTAAGAAGGATGACATAAAATGGTCCGTACAAATGTTTGTCTACTCCTTGAATTACTTGACAATCTTATTTGTGTCAATGATTGTAGTTACATTCTTCTAAGACAACGACATGAGGGGATTTCTTTACGTTGAGATTTACTTTACTTACTATAAATAAAGTACAATCTAATTCACAAAGAAAGTGGGGGTTGTTTGTATGAAGAAACAGTGGCGACTGCTTTCATTCGTTTCACTGCTGGCTTTACTGTTAGGGGGATGCGGTAAAGCCTTTCAATCTACTTTAATTCCGCAAGGTGAAGTAGCAAAAATGCAATATGATTTACTCTTGTTAGCAAGTGCAATTATGGTAGGTGTCGTACTTGTAGTTACTATTATTTTCTTGTATGTAATTGTGCGTTTCCGACAAAAGAAGGGTCAAGAAGATTATATCCCAAAGCAAGTTGAAGGAAATCACAAACTAGAAATTATATGGACAGTCATTCCGATTATTCTTTTGCTGATATTGGCTGTTCCAACTGTTACATATACATTCAAACTTGCTGATGTAAGTGCGATGGAGAAAAAGAATATTGATAAAGACACAATCGTTGTTGATGTAACAGCGAATCTTTATTGGTGGGAATTTTCTTACAAATCAGAAAAAATAGTAACTTCACAAGACCTAGTTATCCCCACAGGTAAAAAAGTATATTTGAATTTGAAAGGTGCTGACATTAAACATTCGTTTTGGGTCCCATCTTTAGCTGGGAAAATGGATACGAATACGGATAATGTCAATAAAATGTGGTTAAAGGCAGATAAATCAGGCACTTATAATGGTTTTTGTACAGAATTTTGTGGCCCATCACATTCTTTAATGCAATTTAAAGTAAAGGCTCTTGATGAAAGCGAGTACAAAGATTGGATTGCTGATATGAAGAAACTTGATGGTAAGAAGGAAGTTTCTTCTCCAAAAGAACAAGAAGGTCAAGAAATATTCAACAAAAGCTGTATTGGTTGTCATGCAACTGGATCAAATGATAGTAGACCACCTTCTGCACGTATCGCACCAAACCTAGCAAACTTTGCTGATCGCGATATGGTTGCCGGCATTGCTGAAAATAATGAAGAAAACGTAAAAAAATGGTTAAAGGATCCTGAAAATATGAAGCCAGGAAATAAAATGACTGGTAAATATGGCAACTTAACGGATGATCAAGTAGACGCATTAAATGCATATTTGAAAACGTTAAAAGTTGAGAAGTAAAGAGGGATTATTTGCGAAGGGGAGGTTGAAAACGTGAGTTCTGTAGCAAAAAAACAGGGGATGGGTGCTGTTATATGGGATTATTTGACGACAGTAGACCATAAAAAAATTGCCATTCTCTATTTAATTGCAGGTGGATTGTTTTTTATMATTGGCGGAATAGAGGCATTATTTATCCGTCTTCAATTAGCGATTCCAAACAATGCTTTTCTTGTTGGGGATGCTTATAACCAAGTATTAACGAYGCACGGTACAACAATGATTTTCCTCGCAGCTATGCCGCTCGTGTTTGCATTTATGAACGCCGCTGTACCACTTCAAATTGGGGCACGGGATGTGGCGTTTCCATTTTTAAATTCACTTGGATTTTGGTTATTTTTCTTCGGTGGAGTATTTTTAAACTTAAGTTGGTTTTTAGGAGGGGCACCTGATGCAGGGTGGACATCTTATGCATCGTTATCCCTTGCTTCTAAAGGACATGGTGTTGATTTTTATGTACTAGGGTTACAAATATCAGGTATAGGTACACTGATTGGTGGTATTAACTTCCTTGTCACAATTATTAATATGCGTGCACCTGGAATGACATATATGCGTATGCCAATGTTTACATGGACAACATTTGTAACTTCTTCACTTATTTTATTTGCTTTCCCACCATTAACAGTGGGATTAGCACTACTTATGTTAGATCGCTTATTTGGCACAAGTTTCTTTAACCCAGCTTTAGGGGGGAACACGATTATATGGGAACATTTATTCTGGATCTTCGGTCACCCAGAAGTGTATATTCTTATCCTTCCAGCTTTCGGAATATTCTCAGAAATTTTCGCTACATTCTCTAAAAAACGACTATTTGGTTACTCATCTATGGTATTTGCAACGGTGTTAATTGGATTTTTAGGATTTATGGTATGGGCGCATCATATGTTTACAGTTGGTCTTGGACCTGTTGCGAACGCTATTTTCTCAGTTGCAACAATGGCAATTGCAGTTCCGACTGGTATTAAAATATTTAACTGGCTCTTTACAATGTGGGGTGGAAGTATCAGGTTTACAACGCCAATGATGTGGGCTGTTGCTTTTATTCCATCATTTGTAATGGGTGGTGTAACAGGGGTCATGCTTGCCTCGGCTCCAGCTGACTATCAATTCCATGATAACTATTTCGTTGTGGCGCATTTTCACTACGTAATCGTTGGTGGAGTTGTATTTGGACTATTAGCAGGTGCACATTATTATTGGCCACTTATGTTTAACAAAGTATTAAATGAAACCTTGGGGAAAATAACATTTTGGTTGTTCTTTATCGGCTTCCATTTAACATTCTTTATCCAGCATTTCCTTGGTTTAATTGGTATGCCACGTCGCTACTTTACGTATTTACCAGGCCAAGGATTAGAAACGGGGAACTTAATTAGTTCGATTGGTGCTGTATTTATGGGGCTAGGAACGATTGTTCTGTTATTTAATGTTGTGAAAACATCGTTGTCTAAAGAGAAAGCTGGCCGCGATCCGTGGGATGCTCGTACATTAGAATGGACAATGCCTGCACCTACACCAGAATACAATTTTAAACAATTACCATTCGTTCGCGGATTAGATCCGTTCTGGATTGAAAAACGTGAAGGGAATAAAGAAATAACACCAGCAGAGCCTGTTAGTGATATTCATATGCCAAACTCTTCATTTTCACCATTTGTTATATCTCTTGGATTATTTATAGCAGCATTTGGTGCGATGTACATGCAAGGTGGGAAAGATAAGTTTTGGTTATTGGTTGCAATTATTGGACTTATCATTACATTTGGTGCAATGTTCTTACGTTCAGTAATTGATGATCATGGTTATCATATTCATAAAGAAGATTTAGATGACAAGGGGGGCACAGCGTAATGCATGTAGAGGAAAAATTAACAAATGAAACGTTTCCAGCAGAGCCTGAAAAAGCAACCCTTGAGGGGAAAAATAAGTTTGTTGGATTTTGGCTATTTCTTGGAGGCGAAACTGTATTGTTCGCTTCCTTATTTGGCACATATTTAGCGTTAAAAAATTCTACAAACGGTGGCCCCACTTCTCAAGAAATGTTTCAAATGCCACTTGTCTTTATTATGACGATGCTTTTGTTAACAAGTAGTTTAACAAGCGTGTATGCGATGTATCATATGAAGAACTTTAACTTTAAGCAAATGCAGCTTTGGTTACTTGTTACAGTATTATTAGGATTAGGGTTTTTAGGGTTTGAGATTTATGAATTTTATCATTATACACACGAATTCAAACATACGATGAGAAGTAGTGCATTTGGTTCAGCGTTTTATGCGCTTGTTGGAACTCATGGATTACACGTATTGTTCGGATTATTATGGATCTTAACATTAGTTTTTCGGAATGCGAAGCGCGGGCTGAATTTATATAATGCTCCAAAGTTTTACGTCGCATCTATTTACTGGCACTTTATTGATGTAGTTTGGGTGTTTATTTTCACTGTAGTATACTTGATGGGAATGGTGGGATAAACAATGGCGATAAAGCAAACAAATACAAGTAACTCAAAAGTAGATCTTGTTTATCGTAGAAAAAAAAGTGCTGAGGAAATGAGACATCAAGTGATTACATTTGGTCTAATGATTTTCTTAACGATTGTAGCTTTTGTGGCAGTCGCTTATCCGAAAACATTTAGTCCTCTTTTCTCTGTACCATTTATTTTACTATTAGCTGTTGTTCAAGTAATATTTCAATTGTATTATTTCATGCATATGAGTCATAAGGGACATGAAGCAGCAACCTTTTTCTTATATTCTGGATTATTGATAGGGTTGTTAACCATTTTAGCTTTTATGACAATTGTTTGGGTTTAAAAAGTAAAGGATAGGGAGCTTGAAGTTATCTTCGCTCCCTTTTTCCTATGAGGGTAAGGAGTTCATATTGAAAGGGTGGGTGTAAAATGGGCAACTTATGGATATTTGGTTTTCAAGCTTTATGGAGCCCGATCTTTTTACTTTTTATGGTGTCTATCCTTATCTGTTACTTTCTTATTATCGGGCCGTATAGAAATCGGCTCGAAAATGCAGAAAAGGTAAATAAAAAGCAAATGTTTTATTTTACGACTGGGATTATCCTGTTGTATCTTGTAAAAGGTGGGCCTATTGATTTACTTGGACATATTGTATTTAGTGCACATATGTTTGAAATGGCAGTGATGTACATCGCTGTACCACCATTATTGTTATTGGGGATTCCAGTTTGGTTATACACATATATTACCTCTTTCCGTTTTATCCAAGTGATATTGACTATGTTTACAAAACCGCTTATTGCTCTGTTTGTATTTAATGGATTATTTTCTATTTATCATTTGCCTGTTGTTTTTGATGCTGTAAAGCAAAATCAAGTTGCTCATCCTATTTTTCTTGCTGTTTTATTTTTTACAGCAATGATGATGTGGTGGCCTATGCTAAATCCATTACCGGAGTATCAAACATTAAGTGAAATAAAGAAAATTGGTTACATGTTTGCGAACGGTGTATTATTGACACCAGCTTGTGCGCTAATCATATTTGCTAGTGAATCGTTGTTTGCTACATATACGGATCCGAGTGCGTGGATGAAAGCGATGGAGCTCTGTGTACCTGCGGGAACATTGGGTGATTTAAACATAACCGGACCAGAATTTTTACATTGGATGCCGATTGTGCAAGATCAACAAACAGGCGGTATCATTATGAAAATTGTCCAGGAAATAGTGTATGGTACAATTATTGGCTATGTGTTTTTTAAATGGGCACGTAAAGAACGTAAAAAAGATGAGGAGCAACTACAGGAAGTGCCTCCTTATTTGCAACCAAAATAAAGAAGGTGTATCACATGGATACACCTTCTTTACTATTCTATAACTGCAAATTCCTTCAGTTTTTTTTCAATATTTTGCAAGAGTTGTTCGCTTTTTTGGATTACGTTTGTAGGGAAAACTTCATTCTCACCATATTCAACGCCATGTGGATAATAATGTTTTCCTAACAATGGTGGAAGTAATTTAACTTGTGCATGGCGTCCTCCGATTTCACCTTCTACCGCAAAGCCTTGTATCCGTAAGTAATATACATCCTTCAATATTTCAAATTTATAGTCATATGTAACTCGCTCATAATCCCACTGTCCAGCAAGTACAAAACGTTGATTTTGCATAACTTCCGTGAGCAGTGTAAAATCAATGGTCGCCCCTATAAGTTTTGAATTTGTAAATTGCATGGAATACCTCCTTATCTTTATTTGAAAACCTTTAATTTTATAATAGTATGAATAATGAGAAATCGCAATTCATATTGAGAGAAAAGGGAGAATCACGGCTTTTTTTATTAAAATATGATATAGTGAAAATAGTGCGGTACACACAAAAGGGAAGACAGGCATTTGTGTATATCTCAATTTTATGTTTGACCAGGAGGTATATTGTTTGAAGAAATTATTACGTATCGTAATGATTACGGTTTTTATTTTAGCTATTGATTTATACGGGAAATTACTCGTTTCGCAATATATATTACAGCCATCTCATTCTAAGCAGGAACATAAGATTGTTAAGAAAAAGAAACAGATAAATGAAGGATTTCCAGAGACAATCTCCCAATTAATAGGAGGCGATTCGGAAAGTTTATTAGCAAAATGGGGTGAGCCAGCTCGAATCGAACCTTCTGCGTATGGTTACGAATGGTGGATTTATAATCAAGATTTATCACAATATGTGCAGTTTGGTGTTGCAGAACATAAAATTGTAACAGCTTATGTTGCTGGTAATAAAGTGGATGTAGTTCCATTTCGTATGGATGAAAAATATGAAGATGTCTATAAAAAAAATCCATTCTCACATGAAATTTCTTTGAAAAAAGGAAGGAACAGCTATCAATTTGAATTATCTGATACTGAAATTGCAGAACAACCACTTGTTTCGATAGAAGAAGATGGTTGGGCGCAGTTATACTTTGATCGATTCACACATAAACTTGTCGGAATTCGGTATATGGATGATGAGACATTGCTTCGACAAAGGCCGTATCAGCTTGTTTATTCTGGAGAGTTAGGGGCGGAGCAGCCAATTACTCCAGAGAAAATGACACAAATAGAACATGGAAATATGCAACAAATTCTAGATTTGACGAATATTATTCGTAGTCGTCATCAACTACCGTTACTAACATGGGATCAACAAACAGCTGAAGTGGCTTTTGGGCATAGCAAGGATATGAAAGAGAATAATTATTTTTCGCATGATTCGCCGGAATTTGGGACTTTAGGAGATCGATTACAACGTGGTCAAGTCGCATTTCAACTTGCAGGTGAAAATATAGCAGCACAGCATACTGATGGGATCGCTGCAGTACAAGGTTGGTTGAATAGTGAAGGACATCGGAAAAATTTGCTAAATGAACAATTTACTGGACTAGGTGTTGGAGTCTTCGATAAATTTTATACTCAAAATTTCATTAGAAAATAGGAAAAGGTGCATGAATCGTTTAAAAATAGGCGAACCATGCGCCTTTTTTTTCTTACAATATAGTAGATACATCTGAAGAGGTGAGGATTATGACAAAAACAAAAGGACCATTACATCCTTCTGTTCAACAGTTTAAAGAGTTTGTAAACCATCACCCTAAAATGGTTCATGAAGTTCGAAATGGTGAAAAAACATGGCAACAATTTTATGAGGAATGGTATTTACTTGGAGAACAGGATGAAATGTGGAAGGTATATAAAGCAGATGGAGAAACGATTTCTTCTCCAGCTCAAGAAAACAATGATGAAAAAGCCGTCGATTTGATGGGACAAATGCTTTCTTTTTTAAAAAAATTAGATGCAGAGCAAATGCAGCAACATCTAGCTAATGTAACGAGTGCGATTGGGAGTGTGCAACAGGTTATTCAGCAATTTCAAGAGAATCGTACACAACCTGAGCAAAGAACTTCTGAAAACAACCCATTTTTCTTTCGAAAAGATTAGGAGGAAAGAGGATGAGGGCAGAGCTTATGGAATTTATAAAAGCTGATGAAGATTTAGGGCGTTATATTCGTGAACAACCCCATTGGTATCGAAAATTATCACGTAATCCGGAGGAAAAGGAGGCATTTGAATTAGCTGCTTTACAGTATTATAAAAAGACAATCCCGGACAAAGTTGCAAAATTTCAAAATCAATTGGCGGTTGCTTCTATTATGATTGACATGTTTCAATATATGAAGCAGCAAAATGCAACGTAATTGGAAGGGGAAACTATGTCCGTCATGCGAAACTTTTGTTACAATAGAAAAGAATTATTGAAAAAAGGAGTTATAGCATGACGGAAATTTGTTTAGTACGACATGGACAAACTGATTGGAATTTTCAAGAGATTATTCAAGGGCGTGAAGACATTCCACTTAATGAAGTTGGGAAAAAGCAAGCAAGTCAAAGTGCAGCTGCGTTGCAATTGGACACATGGGATGTGATTATCAGCAGTCCCTTAATTAGAGCGCAGGAAACAGCTCAGGTGATTAGCAACGCTGTTGGAATACATTCTATTCTTCTTGATGAGCGGTTTGTTGAACGGAATTTTGGCGAAGCTTCAGGGAAACCCGTTTCCACAGTTAGAGAGCTGATTGCAGAGGGAAATGTCGAAGGTATGGAGACAGATGAAGAGATTGTAAATCGTTGCTTTGCTGCATTGCAAGATGTTGCGCAAGTACATGCAGGTAAGCGCGTTATTATCGTTGCACATTCACATGCGATAAAAGCAATTTTAAATGCAATCTCCCCTGATGAAATTACATTTAAAACTCCATTGAAAAATGCCTGCATTAGTTATGTAAAAGAGGAAAATGGAAGCTGGGACGTACTACGATATAATATCGCGGAGCATATTTGCGTATAAGAAATTATGACGGATGATGGTTTTCGGTAATCGGACTTTTTACTTTATATTCAGATGGGATATTCAAATTAGTAGTTCTGTTCTAAATGTGTTATGATGGATACTCGGAGGTGTCTCTCATGATTGTAGCGACGCTTGAAAGCGTAATGATATTAGACGAGGCAGAACAGCTTGCAAAGGCGATTGTCTGTTCAGATATAGCAAAAGGTTATCGAGAATGTTATAAGGCGTTACAGGAAGATTTGGAAGCTCAAACATTAATTAGTCAATTTACAGCAATGAAAGAGCGATATGAAGAAGTGCAACGCTTTGGAAAATATCATCCTGATTATACTTTCGTTTCGAAAAATATGCGAGAATTAAAACGTTCTGTAGATTTACATGAAAAGATAGCTGCTTTTAAAAAAGCGGAAAATGCTTTGCAAAAACTATTAGATGAAGTCAGTGTAGCAATTGGTTCCGAAGTATCATCTGCTATTAAAGTTCCTACTGGAAATCCGTTTTTTGATGCAGGTGGATGCGGAGGCGGTTGTGGATCTGGTGGAAGTTGCGGTTGTAAAAAAACGGGGTGATGTGCCCCGTTTTTTAGAATATAGAAGAAAACGTATACAGAATTTGTTTAACAATGTACTATAATTTCACAAATTTCTGATTGATGTTTATAAGATACAAGAATATGAGTATATAAAAGGAGAAGATGGAGAAGATTATGTTCGGGCAACGACAAAGTATGATTGTTTATTTACATTCATTGAAACATGCCAAGATTTTAAGGAAATATGGTAATATTCATTACATATCAAAGCGTTTGAAATATGCAGTTGTATATTGTGATATGGAACAAATAGAGCATATGATACAAAAGCTAAATAAACTTCCTTTTGTGAAAAAAATTGAGCAGTCATATCGCCCATTTCTTAAAACGGAATTTGAAAATTCACGTCCGGATCGCGCGAAAGAATACGACTATAGTTAAAGAGAAAGACCCCCACTAATTTTGGTGGGGGTTTCTTTATTTTAATAAAAATACAATGAGTATAAATTGCTACTGCATTGGAGGAATGAAATGATTCATTCGTAAAATGCCGATAAGGTGATTAAAATATAATTCTTTTTCTGGGAAAATTGTAGAAGGTTTTACAGTAAAAGAAGTAACGTTTTTTTCGATTTGTTCCGCTGTTTCCTCGAATAAAACGATTCGTTTACTTTTTGTACCTTCAAGTATAGGAATTCCTTCGCGGCATATATATAGCGGTTGGAAATCACCAACCGTTGTTGGTTTAAGAACAACAACAAGTGAGCATACTTTTTTATCATTTTTTAAGGTTTCAAATTGTAACATATGTGATACACGATCTTTATTTGTCTTTGCAATCTCAAGTAATTCATATAAATCGGAGTAGCCTTCTCCTAGTTCAATAAAACGTTGAATCATATTATTTCCTCCTCTTTCTTTTACTGTATCACTTCGTTTTTAAAATGAAAAGCAGACAAAGAAAAAAACCCTGCAAAGCAGGGCCCTTCTTATACTAGTATGTACTAGTAAGAAGGCAAAGGGAGAGGAGAAACCGGAGGAAGAACTTATGGGGAAACGTAAGTCTTCTCCGCGGTTGGCAACAACATCGAAGGTGATGTTGTTATATTTATTTATGTCCAATCTAAATGAAGATATACATAATGAATTTAAAATTTATCGTAGGCTTTTTATTTTTCTTTTTTTTATTTTATGATAGGATAAAAAAGATAACGTGAAACTTGCATTAGTAGAGAGGGATCTGACTCGCCAATAGCGAGATGAATATACATATGGGATACTGGAAAGTTATCATGTAATGATGACTTTTTTAACGGAATAAATTAGTTTTTCTTTTAATAGATAGCGGATTCGTTTATCCTTTAATGGAAAAATACACAGAAAACAGTGAGGGTTGATAGCGGTTAACCGAACGAATATGCGTTTGTAATAATCGCTCGATAGATTGAAATAAAGGTAGTGACAGCAAATGAGAGTAGTTTCTGGAAAATGTAAAGGGCATCCGCTTAAGGCTGTGCCAGGTAATACAACGCGACCGACAACGGATAAGGTAAAAGAAGCCATCTTTAATATGATTGGTCCTTATTTCGAAGGAGGAATTGCCCTCGATTTGTTTGGAGGTAGCGGAGGGCTTGGGATTGAAGCGCTTAGCAGAGGGGTTGACAAAGCCATTTTTGTTGATCGGGATAATAAAGCGGTGAAGGTTATTCATCAAAATTTAGAAAGCTGCAGAGTACATGACCAAGCTGAAGTGTATAGAAATGACGCAGAGCGCGCTTTGAAGGCGTTAATTAAACGTGAACTATCATTTGATCTTATACTGCTAGATCCACCATACAAAGATCAAAAAATCATTTCATTAATTAGTGTTATGGACCAACACGGATTATTGAACGAAGATGGATTGGTTATGGCAGAACATGGGGATGATGTAGTCTTACCGGAAACAATAGGGGGACTTGTAAAGGTAAGAGCAGAAAATTATGGTATTACAGCGATTTCCATTTATAAGCATGAAGGTGAGGGGACCGAATGACAAGCATAGCAATTTCTTCAGGGAGTTTTGATCCGATAACTCTTGGGCATTTGGATATTATTAAAAGAGGCGCAAAGGTGTTTGACGAAGTATATGTTGTCGTTTTAAACAATTCTTCCAAGAAACCGTTCTTTTCAGTAGAAGAGCGCCTAGAGCTAATTCGAGAAGCAACAAAAGATATTCCAAAYGTAAAAGTTGATTCGCATAGCGGACTGTTAGTTGAATATGCAAAAATGCGTAATGCAAACGCAATTTTACGTGGTTTACGTGCAGTTTCTGATTTTGAATATGAGATGCAAATTACATCGATGAATCGTAAGTTAGACGAAAATATTGAAACCTTTTTTATTATGACAAATAATCAATATTCATTTTTAAGTTCGAGCATTGTGAAGGAAGTGGCTCGTTATGGTGGAAATGTAGCTGGTCTTGTTCCTCCTGTTGTAGAGCACGCTTTAAAAGAAAAGTTTCAAACCCCGTTAAGATGAACGGGGTTTTTCTTTGTTTATTATGCGTAAGAATAATAAAATAACATATAGATATAAACAAAATAGTGTAAAAGTAGGACCATAGCGAAGCGATATTTCCCAAGTCTTTGCAAGAATAGAAGCATGGTTTGATAAAAAAACAGGGATATCTTGTTGATTTGGTGAAAAAGAATGTAATTTTTCATAAAGTGGTACCCAAAATATAAAAGTGTAAATTGGGGCGAGAATACTTTGGATAATTCTTGCAAAGAAATAGGGTTTAAAGCGAATATCAGTTTCGGCTAAAATACTTGCTACCTGAGCTTGGATAGAAAGGCCGCTAAATGCGAGGATAAAGCTCGTTACCATTGCTTGTTCAAGAGTTGTAGTCTGATTGGTTTGGCTGATCATTTGGCTACCTAGTGTCATTTCAAAAAGTCCTGATAAGATGGGAATGCTAAAGTGTGGTGATAGTTGGAAGAATGWTAAAATATGTTGCATAATAAAAGMWAGWGCTGCYGTGAGTTGGAAGACAGTAATCATTTTATTTAAAACGGAGAATAAAATAATAAATCCACCAATCATGAGTAAAGTTTGAATAGAGGAGATAATGGCATCACCAAGTAGTTTTCCAATTGGTCTGTTCTCTTGTAAACGCGTCTCGTGGAGAATTGAAAAAGCGTGTTGTAAGGGACGTTTTTGAATGGATTGTTTTTCTTGTATGTAAGTATTGTTGTTTCCATAAAAACGCATAAGTAATCCGACAGTAAGGTTGCTAACATAATGTGCAGCAGCTAGTATGAAACCTAATTTAGGATTGTTAAAAAAGCCAATAGAAACAGCTCCAAAAATAAATAATGGATTTGAAGAGTTGGTAAATGATACGAGTCGTTCCGCTTCTATTTGTGTTAGCTGATTACTTTTCCGGAGTCTTGCGCTTAATTTGGCGCCCGCAGGGAAGCCGGAGGCCATTCCCATTGCCCAAACAAATCCGCCAATACCAGGCACACGAAAGAGCGGGCGCATAAGCGGTTCTAATATAATACCGATAAACTTTACAACACCTATACTAATTAAAAGCTCCGCAACGATAAAAAAAGGTAGTAGTGAAGGAAAGACAACTTCCCACCATATATTTAATCCGCGAATAGAAGATTGCAAAGCGGCTTGGGGGTGAAGTACGAGAGAAAATGTTAGAAATATCATCGTTATGGTGAGAAAAGCTGTTTTCCATTTTTCATACATTTTAACGTAGCCCCCTTTGTCCCAAAAAACGTTCATTTCAGTATACGTGGATACATGGTGAATTTAGACCATAAGTATGAAAAAGAGGATGAAAAAATTTAAAGGGTGAGAGAAATGAATGAACCAAAAATAGGCTTAGCTCTTGGATCTGGAGGTGCGAAAGGCTTTGCGCATGTCGGGGTGATTAAAGTATTACGAGAGGCGAATATTCCTATTCATATGATTGCTGGAAGTAGTATGGGGGCGTTAATTGGGACATTTTATGCAGCGAGTTGTAACGTGGAGAGACTCTATCGAATGGCCACATTATTTAAACGAAAATACTATTTGGATTTTACTGTACCGAAAATGGGATTTATTTCTGGAAAACGGGTAAAAGATATGATTAAAATGTTTACATATAATAAAAATTTAGAAGAGTTAGATATCCCAACTGCAGTTGTGGCCACTGACATTTTAAAGGGGGAAAAAGTTGTATTTACAAGCGGTTCTATTGCTGATGCGGTGAGGGCGAGTATTTCTGTGCCAGGAGTGTTTGTACCTGAAAAAATAGATGGTCGTTTATTAGTGGATGGCGGGGTGATTGATCGCATCCCTGTATCCGTTGTTAAAGACTTAGGAGCTGATATTGTAATTGCTGTAGATGTATCTCCTATTAAGGTGAACGGAGAAGTTACATCCATTTATGATGTTATCATGCAGAGTATTGAGATTATGCAGCATGAACTTGTTGTTAATCGGCAAATTGCTTCAGACTTAATGATGCGCCCGGCAGTAGAACAGTTTAGTTCTCGTGCTTTTACCAATATCGAAGACATTATTCGAGTTGGAGAAGAAGARGCMGAAAAACAYATTYAGAAWATTTACTTATTAATTGAGCAGTGGAAGGAGAAAAATAATGTTTAAGCGTTTTCGTTTTATATATGCAATTTTAATTGGCGTTATATTGGCAATGTTGCTTGTCTATGTACGTCTACCATATTATGTAACAAAACCAGGTATGGCGGCGAAATTAGAACCATATGTACAAGTTGATGGTGGGAAGAAAGAGTCAGGTGATTTTATGCTCGTGACCGTTTCGATGGGGCCTGCGAATGTTGTAAATCTAATAGCTGCCCAATTTAATAAATATAATCACATTTCTAAAGCAGAGGAGATTTTGCAAAAAGGTGAGAGTGATGAAGAATATCAATTCCGCCAAGCGTATGCAATGAAAGATTCTCAAAACGCAGCCATTTATAATGCGTATAAGCGAGCAAATCGTTCAGTTTCCTTTCAAAACAGAGGGGTTTTAGTTGCTGGGATTGCGAAAAATATGTCCGCTGAAGGGAAATTGAAACTTGGGGATATAATTGTCGCTGTTGACGGTCAGCCTTTTGAAGCGATAGACCAATTTATTGCATATATGTCAGGTAAAAAAGAAGGGGATGTAGTAAATATTGAGTATATTCGTGGGGGGAAACGTTCTACAGAAAAACTAACGCTAAAACAAATTCCTGATGGCAAGGGACGTGTTGGTATTGGAGTTTCCATTGTTACTGAAAGGGACTTAGTAGTAGATCCAAAGGTGAAAATTGATTCACATGAAATTGGGGGACCATCAGCAGGATTAATGTTTACATTGGAAATCTATAATCAATTGACTGAAGAGGATATGACAAAAGGTCATGAGATTGCTGGAACGGGAACCATTAATGAAAAGGGAGAAGTTGGTCCGATTGGTGGTATTCAACAAAAGGTTGTAGCTGCTAGTGATGCGGGTGCAGAAATATTCTTTGCTCCAAATGAAAAAGGGGCACCGAAATCGAATTATAAAGAAGCGCTTGAAGCAGCGAAAGATATAAAAACGAAGATGAAAATTGTACCAGTAGATACATTAGATGATGCGTTAGCATATTTAGAAAAAATGTCGAAAAAAAAGTAAACCTCTCGCCCTAGAGAGGTTTTTTTATAAAAAATTATTCGTTGTTTCATCATACCGAATAGGATGTTGAGTTATATCTTTTTGTATACATTTTGTACGTAAAGGTTCTTGTAGCACTGAAAAATAAACAGCATTTGCTTTGCGCTCTATATCTAGAACGGGATGTTGAAATGTTTTCGTATGAGTAAGAAGCGGGAGCCCTAGATTTTTTTTGTGTTTCGAAATATAAGTTTGTCCTTTTTGTGACATACCAAGTAAACGGATATATGGTGCATGTTGCTCTATATGTGCCTTTTCCATTTCTTCTTTTGTTGTATTTGTTAAAATATGTGTACATACTCGTTGTAATCTAGTCCATGTATAACGTTTTGTTTTTAATGCTTCCATGAAAGTAAGAAATGAAGAAGTATTATGTATTTTTGATAAAATACGATGCTCCAATCCTTCCTCTACCTCATAAATATGTTGTAAATCCTGGGAAGACATTGTCAAAAGTCTATATTTGAAAAATGGGAAATACTCCTCCCAACAATGCAGTGTATGATACGTTTGTTTATAACTTTCTAAAAAAGATGCGGTACAATTGGGTACAAATGGATAAATGGTTGTGAGTGAATCATTTTCACTAAATAATTGTTTGCGAATGCTAGTCGCACTTGCAATATGGTTATCTTGAAAGGTTTCGTCATGGTAATGAGATGCGAATCTTTCAATGGTATGTGCATGAATAGAACTTTTCTGAGAAAGAAGCGCTTCAATGTAATGTAAGCCTAATATATTATTTGGCTGGGACATATCAACAGTATTGACGTCCGATAAGATGTGTGAGAAGGCTTGAGAAGTTGCTTTGGCATAGCTGTTTCCAGCATCCATAAATTGCTGCACAAGTTGATTGAAAGTATCTTTTTCCTTTTGGCGTAAAGAAATGGTATTATAGAAGTTTTGAACCTCTCCATCCTCACTGCCGAAGCAAATTTCAGAAACGCCAAGGGCATCTAAAATAGAAATAGCACCGTTAGCAAATGTTTCGGCTTTTTGTGTTGCGAATGTATAAGGGAGTTCAACAACAAGATCTATACCACCGGCTAGAGCCATCTTGGTTCGGAACCATTTTGATACGAGAGCTGGTTCACCACGTTGTAAAAATGATCCGCTCATGACAGCGATTGTAATGTCGGACTGTGTTAACCTTTTTGTTTGTTGCACATGATAAGCATGACCGTTATGAAAGGGGTTATATTCAACAATAATACCGCTTGCTTTTATGATAATCTCTCCTTTCGATGTAGCATCTTTTCTAAAAACATGATAATCTATATATTATTTCCTATAATGACTTCATTATAGTGTAAAGAAAAAACATTGACAAATATAAAATGGCTAGCTATAATTTTGTTTGTTGCCTTGAGGTGATATGATATGAAATGGTCCATCCATCAATTAAACAAATTGAGACATAAAGGATTGACATTGGATGAGATGGTAGATGTAAGTGAGCTAAAAGAAGTCGAGAAAGAAATTCGAGAAATTAATCCTGTCCATGTAACAGGTAGAGTTGATTTTGGCTCCAGTAAGTTTACGTTTCATCTACATATAATTGGAAGCATGGTTTTACCATGTTCTCGCTCTTTAGTAGATGTAACATTACCATTTGACATTAAAACAACTGAGGTGTTCCAAACTTCAGAAGAAGAGTATGAAACGGAAGCGGAAATCCATTACTTAGAAGGAGAAGTACTTGACTTACTCCCAATAATCAAGGAAAATATACTTTTGGAGATTCCAATGCAAATTTTCAGTGATGATGTTTCCGGTGGAGCACCAACGCAAGGTCAAGACTGGCAAGTGATTTCGGAAGAAAGCAAAGAAAAGCCTGTTGATCCAAGGTTAGCAGGACTTGCGAAGTTTTTTGACAAATAATCGGAAGACTGGTTCAGGCCTTCATATGAAAATAACTATTTCTTTTAAGGAGGTGGGAAGAATGGCTGTACCTTTTAGAAGAACTTCTAAAACAGTAAAAAGAAAGCGTCGTACGCATTTCAAATTATCAGTACCTGGTATGGTAGAGTGCCCAAGCTGTGGTGAAGCGAAATTAGCTCACCGTGTATGTAAAGCATGCGGTACTTACAAAGGTAAAGAAGTAATCAGCAAGTAATTGTGGAAATAAACGCAGAAGATATTCTTCTGCGTTTATTTTTTTGTATTATTCTTTATATGTTGGTATTCTATCTTTTCTAGTAACTGCATATGTTTAATAAAAAATGCATAAGGAGGACTAGAGGAATGGCGACAACAAGACAAGATGCATGGACTGATGATGAAGATTTACTTCTGGCAGAAGTGGTACTCCGGCATATCCGTGAAGGAGGAACCCAGCTTTCCGCATTTAAAGAGGTAGGTAGACATTTATCTCGTACACCTGCAGCATGCGGATTTAGGTGGAATTCTTACGTTAGAAAGCAGTATAAAGAACGTATTGAAGAGGCAAAACAAATTCGTAAGGTAGAGAATTATGTAGTAAGGCAACCAAAAGTGGTGGAGTTTTCTCCTACATCAATTACATTAGACGATGTCATTAACTTTTTACAAAAATATAAAGATGAAAAAGAATTAAAAGAATTACACCAAAAAATTGAATTGTTACAAAAGGAAAAGGAATGGCTTCTTCAGCGTGTATCTGTATATGAAGAAGAGTATCGTACTTTGCTTGATTATATTGATCGAAAAAGAAGTGTGATGGTACTAGAAACAAAAGAAAGAGATACCATTTATGAGCATGAAACATTAGAAAAGGTGAAAAAATAAAAACAGCTGAATAACAGCTGTTTTTATTTTATGCGGATTCTTCATTTGTAACCGCATTCAAATTAGCTTCTGGATGCCAAATGTAAAATTCGCCATCAGTGGTTGATATTTGCCCGAAGTTTAGTTTCTCCCAAAATGCAGCGGATTGAATACGAGCTGTTGTTTTGATTGGAAATTGTAGTTGTTTTGCATAATTAACAAGCATTTGACCAAAACCTTGTTTTTGAAAGTTTGGTAACACTTCAAGTTTAGAGAGTTCTACGTAAGATCCAGTAATCTCAAGATTTGATTCACCATGTCTCCTCATGTACAAGCTCATACGTGCGATAAGGGATCCGCCGTAATAAATGCCGTAAAATGGGGATTCACTATCATTTTCAATAATATTTGCTTGTAACTCTTCAAACATGGAGAGTTCTTGAGCGCCACATCCCTTAAATTTTTTAAATTCGTCTAACGTTTTATAATTGATGAGCAAGCGCTCAACTTTTGGGAATGTCATTACATCACATCCTTTTCTCGTTTTGTAAAATAAAGAAAAGTATAAATATTTTCAATAATATTATAACTCATTTTTTCATTTTTATGAAGGAAATAGAATATTTCTTTCAGTATTTTTTTTGAGGATTTGCTACACTAGTCGTATGAAGGGAATTTATATATATTTATGAAATGTACTTTTAGTTGTTGAAATATAAATAAGATATACTCAATGTTAGGATGAGTTATAGAGGGGAGGTAATCAGAAGGCTTCTAATTGATTACAGGATATCTTTCTTCTTTGTATTCGTTAGGAGATTCTGAGGGGATAGAGATGAAGATTGGGATTGTTGGTCCGGGAGCTATTGGTCTTCTTTTTGCATTTTATTTAAAAAAGAACAAACAGGATGTTACATTATTTACAAGAACGGTAGAACAAACTGAAAAGTTAATGCAGGAGGGGATAAGCTGTATTCGTAAGGGAAGAAAGGAAACGGTATTTCCGAATGTTACGCCATTAGAGAGTATTGTAGGTGAACAAATGGACTATACGTTTATTGCTGTAAAACAATATCATTTAGCGAATATACTTCCTTTCATAAAAGGACAAAGGCAGATTATCTTTTTGCAAAATGGAATGTCTCATCTGGATATATTACACGAAATAAAGTGTGAAAATGTAGCGGTGGGGATTGTGGAGCATGGGGCAAAAAAAGAAAATGAATACACAGTGCACCATACAGGAGTAGGGGTTACGAAATTTGGAGTAGTAAATGGTGATTGGTCTCAATTTGAGTCACTATTGGATTGTTTTTCCTCAAAGTATTTTTCGGTGCAAGTAGAAGAAGATTGGAAACAAACAATGAGTTATAAACTTGTAATAAATGCCTGCATTAATCCACTAACAGCTTTATTTGGTATACAAAACGGAGAATTACTATCGAATCCTTTTTTTTATAAAGTGATGGAGCAAATATTTCAGGAGGTCATGTTCCTTGTAGGGGAGAAAAAAAAAGAAGAGATGTGGCAATTAGTTTGTCATGTATGTGAAACAACATCCAGTAATACATCCTCTATGTTAGCTGACGTAAAAGAGAATCGGGAAACGGAAATTGATGCTATTATTGGCTATGCGATAGAAGAAGCGAGGAAACAGCGAAAGCAAGTTCCCACACTGCAATTTTTATATAATTCAATAAAGGGATTAGAGGTATAAGAGATATTCTTTGCTTTTACATCAAACATTGACTACAATTTGGATTGGTGAGAGAACAGGATAGGAAAGGAAGAATTATATGGAGATAAAAGAAATCTCTGTTCCACTACAAGGTGTTGTGGCGGACTATATGAAGGGTAGAAAAGAAGTGCAGGCATTCTTCGATTATCCGTTGACAGAAGATGGATTCGGGCGGCGTCTGTATGATTTGCGTGATAAGAAGTTTTTCCGTCAAGACTTAGTGGCACATTTATTGGAATATAATACTAATTTACATGCTGGAGAGCATACTCTTCGGAATATAGAGGCGCTAGCGGATGAAAATACATATGTTGTTGTTGGAGGACAACAAGCAGGACTATTAACAGGACCTCTTTATACTGTGCATAAAATTATTTCGATTTTACAGCTTGCAAAAGAAAAAGAAGCAAATTTAGGAGTTCGTGTAGTTCCTGTTTTTTGGATTGCTGGTGAAGATCACGATATCGATGAAATTAATCATGTGTTTGTAACGAAAAATAAAAAAATAAAAAAGACGATTTTCCATGATCGTCATCCAAAAAAGGCAAGTGCATCTGAATCTGATCTTTCAATAGAAGACTGTAGAAAGTGGATTGAAGAAATTTTCAAAACATATCCGGAAACGAATTTTACAAAGGATGTATTACAGTTTGTTGAAGATGCTTTGCAGAATTCTCTTACATATGTAGATTTCTTTGCGCATCTTATTATGAAATTATTTGTAGATTCAGGATTGATTCTCGTTGATTCCCATCATCCAGCGTTAAGAAAGTTAGAAGTTTCTTTTTTAAAACAAATACTAAGTCGATATAAAGAAGTGCAAATGAGTCTTCAAAAACAACAGCAATTAGTAAAGGAACAAGGATATAAACCGATTATTGAAACAAAATCAAATGCAGTGCACATATTTATGCAAATTGATGAAGAGCGTGTGTTGTTAGAAGAAGAGAATGGGAAATTTGTTGGAAAAGATGGTATTTATTCATTTTCGTATGAAGAGTTGATAGCGGAAATGGAAAAAAGTCCGGAACGATTTAGTAATAATGTTGTAACAAGACCACTTATGCAAGAATATATATTTCCGACATTAGCGTTTATTGGAGGGCCTGGTGAAATTGCTTACTGGAGTGAATTGCAGCAAGTATTTCATGTGTTTGGTTTTCAGATGCCTCCGGTTGTTCCGAGACTCACAATTAGTTATATGGAACGCGATATTATAACAGATTTACATGATTTACAATTACAAGAGAGTGATCCATTTGTAAATGACATAGATATGCTACGTGAAGAGTGGCTTTCTAACCAAATAGAAGAACCAATTGACAATCAGTTTATAGAAGCGACAGAGAAAATGATGGATGTTCATACTTCTTTACAACAGTTTGTAAAAAAAATAGACCCAGGATTGCAGCAATTCGCTGAGAAAAATGAGCGGAAAATTAAAGAGCAAATTGAGTTGCTAGAAAGAATGTTAAAGCGAAATGTTGAGAAAAAACATGAAGTAGAGCTGAATAAATTTCGCCGTTTACAATACGCGCTCCGTCCGCTAGGTGCGCCGCAAGAACGGGTATGGAATATATGTTATTATTTAAATCAGTTTGGATTAGATTTTGTTGAACGAGTAATGAAGCAATCGTACTCTTGGAACGGGAACCATCATATTATAAAACTATAAAATCTTGCTCTTAGGAGCAGGATTTTATTTTTCGCACGTGGAATTAACTGTAAAGTGATTTTTTCTGAATTATCTAACGGAATGTTCGGGAGTATGATATTTATAATAAAGCACATGTACATGACAAAATAGAACAAAATGTAAACGTATTATTGTGTTTTTCGACATGTTTTTATTTAATTTCCCGCAAAAAATGATAAAATTTAGTATATAATAAAGTGAAACTGCGATTTGTGGATATTAGATTTCCACTGACGCCAAGTTGGATGTGACATATTTTCGTAGCATTAATTTCCCGACATATTGGGTGGTTTATTAGGAAGAAAAAGAGACATTCAACGTAATTATTTTGCAAAAAGTAGGTGCAACAATGTTTAAACACGTAACAGTTCTTTTAAAAGAAACAGTAGATGGTTTGGATATAAAACCAGGTGGTACATATGTCGATTGTACGCTAGGTGGTGGAGGACATAGTTCCTATTTATTATCCCAGCTAACGGAAGGGGGAAAATTAATTGCATTTGATCAAGATGAAATTGCGATTCAAAATGCAAAAGAAAGATTTTCTTCTTATGGTGATCAATTTATAACAGTGAAGAGTAATTTTCGCTATTTGTCAGAAAAGCTACATGAATTAGGAATAACAGAAGTAGACGGAATTTTATTTGATTTAGGTGTTTCATCCCCACAATTAGATACACCAGAACGTGGTTTTAGTTATCATCATGATGCGCCCTTAGATATGCGGATGGATCAAGATGCCCCATTAACGGCATATGATGTTGTAAACAACTGGTCATATGAACAACTCGTAAGAATCTTTTTCCAATATGGTGAAGAGAAGTTTTCAAAGCAAATTGCAAGGAAAATCGAAGCGTACCGCGAGAATAAGGCGATTGAAACGACAGGAGAGTTAGTAGAGCTAATTAAAGAAGGAATTCCTGCTCCAGCTCGTAGAACGGGTGGACATCCTGCAAAACGAGTGTTCCAAGCGATTCGAATTGCTGTAAATGATGAGTTGAAAGTATTCGAGGAGGCACTGGAATCTGCGATTGAAATGGTTAAGCCAGGTGGAAGAATTAGTGTTATTACGTTCCATTCATTAGAAGATCGTATTTGTAAAACAACATTTAAACGAAATAGTACAACACCACAGCTTCCTCCAGGATTACCAATTATCCCTGATGAGTTTAAGCCGAAACTAAAGCTCATTACAAGAAAACCGATTTTACCTTCTGATGAAGAGTTAGAAGAAAATAATCGAGCGCGTTCTGCGAAGTTACGAATCGCTGAAAAACGATAAAAAGGAGAGAGAGGTATGACAAATTTAGCTGTAAAGTATAAACAACAACAAGTGCAAGAACAAGTGCAAGTACAATCTCAAGCTCCGCAGCAAAACGTACAACCAAAAGCGAAAACAAAAATTACAAGAATTGAAAAATTGTTGTATGTGGCTTTTATTGGCTTTTTATTATATGCTTGCGTGGCTTTTATTGGAAATAAAGCAGGCCTGTACCAAGTTGATGCGGAAGCAGCAAAAATAGAGAATAAAATTGTGGAAAAACAAAAAGCAAACCAAGAATTACAAGCTGAAGTGGAAAAGTTAAGTCGCTATGAGCGTATCGCAGAAATCGCAAAAAAACACGGTCTGGAAATTAATGCGAATAATGTGAAAGGTTTACATTAATATAGTAGGTGTGAAGAAAATATGAAGACGAATATGAACAAAATTCATACCAATAAAGGAGCAGGTTACTTTATGATATTTTTCCTCCTGCTCTTTTTGCTGTTGTTAGCCCGATTCTTTTATATTCAAGCGACAGGAACAGTACATGGTCAAGACTTAAAGAAACTTGCACAAGACAAGCATAATAAAAATGGCGTACTTGAAGCGAATCGTGGAACGATTTATGATCAAAATGGACATGTGTTAGCGCAAGATGCGAACTCATACAAGATTGTTGCGAAACTAAAAGGTGAAAAACCTGTAAAAGATAAAGAGGATGCTGCAAAGAAAATTGCAGGTGTACTTGGGACAGGTGAAGATGAAATTTTAGCCACTTTAAACAAAGATAAGAGTCAGGTAGAGTTCGGAGCGCTGGGAAAGAACTTGACGAAAGAGAAGAAAGAGCAACTAGAAAGTCTTAAAATACCAGGTATTTCATTTGTTACAGAAAAAGCTAGAGTGTATCCAAATGGGGATTTCGCATCTTACGTGTTAGGTTTTGCAAAACCTGATGATAAAGGAATTGCGGGGGGGAAATTTGGATTAGAAGAGAGCTTAGATAAGTATTTACGTGCTTCTAATGGAAGTGTAGCATATACAGGAGATCGTAATGGTGTTTCTCTCGATGGTGGAAAGCAAAATGTAAAGCCACCGGAAAATGGAGAAAATGTGTATTTAACAATTGATCAACGTATTCAAGGGTTTTTAGAAGATGCGATGAAAGCAGCTGATCAGCACTATGAACCTTCTATGCTAATTGGATTGGTTGCAGATCCGAAAACAGGAAAAATACTAGGAATGTCTAGTCGACCTAGCTATGACCCAAATAAGGGTGATATTCAATACTATATTAATGATCCAATCGCAAATGCGTATGAGCCGGGGTCTACGATGAAAATTTTCACATTAGCTGCGGCGATTAATGAAGGTGTATATAATGGTCAAGAATATTACCAGTCAGGTACGTATCCAGTTGGAAACCGTAAAATAAAAGATCATAACGGTGGTGCAGGTTGGGGATCTATTACATTTGATGAAGGGGTTGAGCGTTCTTCTAACGTTGCATTTGCAATTTTAGGAGATCAAAAACTTGGTCCAGATCGTTTCCGTCAATATATTCATAAATTTGGATTGGATGAAAAGACTGGTATTGATTTACCTAATGAAGGAAAAAATACAATTGTATTTGACCAGCAGATTCAACAGGTAACAACAGCATTCGGACAAGGCTCTACTGTAACACCGATGCAACTTGTACAAGCTGCAACCGCAATCGCAAATGATGGGAAAATGATGAAACCTTATACCATCGATCGAATTGTAGATCCACTAACGAATAAAGTGGAATTAGAGCATAAACCAGAAGAAGTGGGGCAACCAGTTACAAAAGAAACAGCAGAACAAGTAAGACAATTATTAGAACGCGTTGTTACCTCACCAAAAGGAACAGGGAATGCGTATAAAATCGATGGATACTCTGTTGGTGGTAAAACAGGAACAGCACAAATTCCGGATGGAAAAGGTGGATATATGACCGGAAGAGAAAACTATATTTTCTCATTCCTTGGTATGGCACCAATGGACGATCCGCAATTAATTGTTTACTTTGCAATTAAGCAGCCGAAATTAAAAGATAATGAATACGGGGCACAACCTCTCGCGGAAATGTTTAAATCTGTAACGAAAAATAGTTTAGAGTATTTGAAAATTAAACCGAATGAAGTAAAAGATTCGAAGAAATATGTGAAAGAGCAACAGGCGGTTGTTCCAGAGGTAACCGGAAAAACAATGGAAGAGGCAAAAGCAACATTAGAAAAAGCTAAATTCCGTCCGATTATAGTAGGTGAAGGAAAAGTAAAACAACAGGTACCAAAAGCGACTGAAAAAACATTGAAGGGCGATCGAGTCTTCTTAGTAGGAGATAAACCGTTGATGCCAAATATACAAGGATGGGCACTTCGGGATGTAATGAATTTAGCGAAAATGTTAAATCTTAATTTGAAGCCATCTGGTACAGGATATGTGACAGAACAAAGTGTGGCGGAAGGAACGCCGTTACAAGCAGGTACGGAATTAGCTGTAACACTTGTACCACCGCTTGAGCCACAGCAAGAGGCAGAAAAGCCATAGAATGTTCTAGGTGCATAATATAAGAAGTCCAAGAGGTTCTATTCGAATAGGTACAAGCATATATTGGAACAAGCTAGGCGTAAAGGAGGCTTGTTCCAATATGCGTGTATCGAATGTAACAGTTAGAAAGCGACTTATTTTTATACTTATATCAGGTATACTCATTTTTACAATTATTGATATTCGTCTTGGATACGTACAGTTTTTTCTTGGGAATATGTTAACAGATCGTGCAAAGGATTCGTGGAGTCGTAATATTACTTTCGAACCTGAACGAGGAAAAATTTTAGATCGAAATGGTGTGGAGCTTGCAACGAATAAAAGTGCACCAACTGTCTTTGTTGTACCAAGGCAAATTGAAAAACCAGCAGAGACTGCAGAGAAGTTAGCTGCAGTTTTAGGTGTGGAAAAAGAGGGAATTTATAAACGGATTACAAAAAAAGAGTCCATTGTAAGATTGGATAAAGGCGGAAGGAAAATTTCTCATGATAAAGCAAAGGAAGTACGTGCTTTAAGTTTAAAAGGTGTTTATATTGCTGAAGATTCCATTCGGTATTATCCGTTCGGAAAATATTTATCGCATGTACTAGGGTTTGCTGGTAGTGACAATCAGGGACTTATGGGACTTGAGTCGTATTATGATAAAGAGCTAAATGGTGATAAAGGGCATGTGCGCTTTTTTGCAGATGCGAAAGGACAAAGGATGCCGAATGTTGGAGATGATTTCAAAAAACCAGAGGCCGGCTTAGATTTAAAATTAACAATCGATTCTCGAATCAATACGATTATAGAGAGAGAAATGAATATCGCAGATTCTACGTATAATCCAGATGGTATGATMGCAATYGCGATGAACCCGAAAAATGGTGAAATTTTAGGAATGTCAAGTCGCCCAAGTTTCGATCCCACGGATTTTCAGAGTGTTTCACCAGAAGTGTTTAATCGAAACCTGCCTGTATGGAGTACATATGAGCCGGGATCGACTTTTAAAATCATTACACTTGCGGCTGCTTTAAATGAAAAATTAGTAGACTTGGAGAAAGATACGTTTTATGATGATGGAGCAGCTGAAGTTGGAGGCGCTAGGCTACGTTGTTGGAAAGCTGGTGGCCACGGTAGTCAAACGTTTTTAGAAGTTGTTCAAAATTCTTGTAACCCAGGTTTTATTGAGCTTGGGGACCGCCTTGGAAAAGAAAAGTTATTCCAATACATTCGTGATTTTGGTTTTGGACAGAAGACAGGGATTGACTTGCAAGGAGAAGGAAAAGGGATTTTATTCAACTTAGATAAGGTTGGTCCGGTTGAACAGGCGACGACTTCTTTCGGGCAAGGGGTTTCTGTTACACCGATCCAACAAGTTGCTGCGGTAGCGGCAGCTGTAAATGGTGGGACATTATACCAGCCGTATATTGCGAAAGAATTTGTTGATCCATCGAATAATCAAGTTGTAAGAAAGAAAACACCGGTCGAGAAAAGAAAAGTTATTTCCAAGGAAACATCGGAAAAAGTTCGTTATGCGTTAGAAAATGTTGTAGCGAAAGGTTCTGGTAAAGGTGCATATATTGATGGTTATCGTGTTGGTGGAAAAACGGGAACTGCCCAAAAAGTAAAAGACGGAAAATATTTAGATAATAACTATATTGTATCTTTTATTGGATTTGCTCCAGCAGATGACCCACAAATCGTTGTGTATGTTGCAGTTGATAATCCAAAAGGGGTTACTCAATTTGGTGGTGTTGTTGCTGCGCCAATTGTAGGGAATATTCTTCGTGATGTGCTTCCTGTTATGGGAGTAGAGCCACGCAAGGAGCAGGTTGAAAGGGAATATAAATGGGGCGATACCCCTACAATAGAAGTTCCGGATTTAATCGGGATGAAGAAAAAAGATTTGCAAACGCAGCTTGTAGACTTGCAGCTCGATGTAAGTGGTGAGGGAGACAAAGTAATTAAACAATCACCAGAAGCTGGTGCCAAAGTAAAGGAAGGATCAAAAATTAGGATTTACTTTGGTAATTAAAGGTCAGAGATTGTGTTTTGTGATACAATTGGTGGAAGTTGAGTTAATATATAATCTCTGTTTTCATAGAAATTTATTTTCTATGAAAACAGATTATATTGCTCTTGAACATAAAAAATAAAGAATTTATCAGCTAAGGTATTATATGATGCACTGATAAACGAGTCTGATTTTTCGGGCTCTCAGCAAATGCTTCCTTCTTCAATTTTTAGCGAATGAAGGATAGGAAGAATTACTTATTAAGTAAGAGATAAATAAACAATGTAGAGAGGGTTTAGTGAAATGAAGTTGCACACACTTGTATCATGTTTGCATGATTTTCCAGTTGTTCCAAAAGAAAATCCAGAAATTACATCCATTGAAGCAGATTCACGTAAAGTGACAAATGGAAGCTTATTTGTATGTATGAAAGGGTATACGGTTGATAGCCATGATTTTGCTAAGCAAGCAGCCGCGCAAGGTGCGGCTGCTATTGTTGCGGAAAGACCGATTGATGTTGACGTTCCAGTTGTACTTGTGAAAAATACCTATCGTTCTTTAGCGGTTTTAGCTGATTATTTTTACGGACAGCCAACGCATAAATTACACTTGATTGGGATTACAGGTACAAATGGAAAGACAACAACATCGCATATTATGGATGAAATTATGCGGGCACACGGTCATAAAACAGGGCTAATTGGAACAATTAATATGAAAATCGGTGATGAAACATTCGAGGTGAAAAATACAACGCCAGATGCACTGACACTTCAGCAAACGTTTCGCCGTATGGTTGAGCAAAATGTAAATAGCGCAGTAATGGAAGTTTCTTCACATGCATTAGATCTTGGCCGTGTACACGGTTGYGATTATGATGTAGCTGTATTTACAAATTTAACACAAGATCATTTAGATTATCATAAAACGATGGAAGAATATAAGCATGCAAAAGGCTTGCTTTTTGCTCAGCTTGGTAATAGCTATCATCATAACCGTGAAAAGTACGCTGTGTTAAACAGTGATGATCCAGCAGCAGAAGAGTATATGAGAAGTACTGCGGCTACGGTTATTACGTATGGAATTGATACACATAGTGATATTATGGCAAAAGATATTGTGATGACGAGCGGTGGAACAACATTTACCCTTGTTACGCCAAGTGAAAGTGTAAATATTACGATGAAGTTAATTGGAAAGTTTAATGTATACAATGTTTTAGCAGCAATAGCCGCTACTCTTGTGTCTGGTGTAACTTTGCAAACGATTATTCATGTTGTGACGAATTTAACTGGAGTTCCAGGCCGCTTTGAAGTTGTGGACGGGGGACAAGATTATACAGTTATTGTCGATTATGCACATACTCCAGATAGTTTAGAAAATGTGTTAACAACAGCGAAACAATTTGCAAAAGGGAATGTGTATTGTATTGTTGGTTGCGGCGGTGATCGTGATCGGACGAAAAGGCCAATTATGGCTAGTGTCGCTACAGAATATGCAACACACGCAATCTTGACTTCAGATAACCCAAGAAGTGAAGATCCACAAGCGATTTTGGATGATATGTTAGCAGGTGCAAAAGGAAATAATTATGAAGTCATTGTTGATCGAAAAGAAGCGATTTTCCATGCGGTTTCAGAAGCGAAGGCAGAAGATATTATTATCATTGCTGGAAAAGGGCATGAAACGTATCAAATTATTGGCAAAGAAGTACATCATTTTGACGATCGTGAAATTGCGAAAGAGGCAATCACTGAGTGTTTAAACAACAAAGAGTAACAACATGAGAGGGGGACTACATGTGCTTGAACAAGGTTTATTAGTAACGGCTGGGGTAGCTTTCTTAATTTCTGTTGCCCTTTCGCCATTGTTTATTCCATTTTTACGTAGGTTAAAGTTTGGGCAAAGTATTCGTGATGAAGGGCCAAAATCACATCAAAAGAAATCGGGAACACCAACGATGGGTGGTATTGTCATTTATGTGTCTATGATGGTGACAACACTTATCATGGCAATTAAATTTAAACATTTAAATGCGGAAGTATCATTATTATTATTAGTTACATTTGGTTATGGATTGATTGGTTTTTTAGATGACTATATAAAAGTTGTTAAAAAAAGAAATCTTGGTTTAACATCAAAACAAAAATTAATCGGTCAGCTTGTAATTGCAATTGCATTCTTTTTAATTGGAAAAGGAAGTGCGTTACAAACATATATCATGATCCCAGGAACTGAGGTTAAATTTGATTTACACTGGGCATATTTTATCCTTGTGCTATTTATGCTTATTGGTGGATCAAATGCAGTCAATTTAACAGACGGTTTAGATGGATTGTTATCAGGAACAGCCGCAATTGCATTTGGAGCATTTGGCATTATTGCAGTTGCTCAAAATCAATATGCCGTAGCTATTTTCTGTATGGCAGTTGTAGGAGCGGTACTTGGATTCTTAGTGTTTAATGCAAATCCAGCTAAAGTGTTTATGGGAGATACGGGTTCCCTTGCTTTAGGTGGTGCAATAGCTGCCGTAGCTATTTTATTAAAGCAAGAATTATTACTTGTTGTAATTGGCGGCGTATTTGTAATGGAAACTTTGTCTGTTATTATTCAAGTTATTTCATTTAAAACGACAGGAAAACGTGTTTTTAAAATGAGTCCACTGCATCATCATTACGAATTATGTGGCTGGTCAGAATGGCGTGTTGTTGTAACATTCTGGTCTGTAGGATTTTTATTGGCAGTATTAGGAATTTATATCGGGGTGTGGATGTAATTGAAAACTGTAACTGAATATCAAAATAAAAATATTCTTGTATTAGGTATTGCAAAAAGTGGCTATGCAGCAGCAACTTTATTAAAAAGCTTAGGTGCAAATGTTATTGTAAATGACGGAAAACCGTTAGCAAATAATGTATTAGCTGCAGAATTGCAAGCAAAAGGAATGGACGTTGTATGCGGTGGTCATCCGCTAGAGTTGTTAGAAAGAAATATTTCACTTGTTGTAAAAAATCCAGGGATTCCATATTCCAATCCACTACTGGTTGCAGCGAAAGAAAAACAGATTCCAATTGTGACAGAAGTGGAGCTTGCATATCGTATTTCAGCAGCACCGTTTGTTGGAATTACGGGGTCAAATGGAAAAACAACAACGACAACACTAACGTTTGAAATGTTAAAAGAAGGCAAGAAGCACCCTGTCATTGCGGGAAATATTGGGACTGTAGCTTGTGAAGTAGCACAGCAAGCAAAAGAAAATGAAATTATTGTAACGGAACTTTCTTCGTTCCAATTAATGGGAGTGGAAACATTCCAGCCTAAAATTGCAGCATTTTTAAATCTGTTCGAGGCTCACTTAGATTATCATGGTACAAAAAAAGAGTATGGTTTAGCAAAAGCGAATATTTTTAAAAGCCAAACTGAAGCTGATTATAGTGTAATTAATGCTGATGATGTAGATGTAATGGCGTTATCAGCAAATAGTAAAGGACAAAAAGTATTATTTTCGGCTACTAAGGTAATTGAAGATGGTGCATGTATTAAAGACGGTGCTCTTTATTTTAAAGGTGAGAAAATCGTTGAAGTTCAAGATATCGTTTTACCGGGTAAACATAATTTAGAAAACATTCTAGCTGCTATGAGTATTGCTAAATTGCTAGGGGTAGAAAATGAGGCAATTATTGCCGTATTAAAACGCTTTACAGGTGTAAAACATCGTTTAGAATATGTAACAACAATTAATAATCGTAAGTTTTATAATGATTCAAAAGCAACAAACATGTTAGCAACAGAAAAGGCGCTATCAGCATTTACGCAACCTGTTATTTTGTTAGCAGGTGGGCTTGATCGAGGAAATGAATTCGATGATTTAATTCCATATTTTGAACATGTAAAAGCGATATTAACATTTGGACAAACAGCACCTAAGTTAGTAAGGGCAGCTGAAAAAGCAGGGATAGATATTATTGAAAGTGTCGATAATTTAGAAGAGGCTGTAGAAAGAGCGTATTCTCATTCTACAGATGGAGATGTAATTCTTCTTTCGCCAGCTTGTGCAAGTTGGGATCAATTTAAAACATTTGAAGAAAGAGGAGACATTTTTATACAAGCTGTGCATAAACTTATATAAAGTAAACAAAACATCAGTAGGCTAACACCTACTGATGTTTTGTTACATAGAAGAAAAAAGCTTCTTCAAAAAAGGTGGTGCTCATTGCCAATGAAGAAAACGCCTGATTTTATTTTAATTATCATTACACTTTTGTTGTTAACAATTGGAATGATTATGGTCTACAGTGCAAGTGCTGTCTGGGCTTCCTATAAGATGGGGGATTCATTCTTTTTTGCAAAACGACAGCTGTTATTTGCGGTACTTGGTGTAGCTGCCATGTTTTTTATTATGAAAATTGACTACTGGACATGGCGTACTTATTCGAAAGTGATTTTGCTCATTTGTTTTATCCTTCTCATTCTTGTCTTAATCCCTGGAGTTGGACTTGTTCGAGGGGGAGCGCGAAGCTGGATTGGGATTGGAGCATTTTCGATTCAACCGTCAGAATTTATGAAATTTGCGATGATTATTTTTTTAGCTAAATTTTTAGCGGAAAGACAAAAATTGATTACATCTTTTAAAAAGGGGCTACTTCCAGCACTTGGTTTTGTATTTGTTGCATTTGGCATGATTATGTTACAACCAGATCTTGGAACAGGAACAGTAATGGTTGGGACATGTATCATAATGATTTTTGTTTCAGGAGCACGCATTTTTCATTTTGCAATGCTAGGGCTAATAGGAGTAGCGGGATTTGTTGGATTAATTGCATCGGCACCATATCGAATGAAACGTATTACGTCTTATTTGGATCCGTGGTCAGACCCACTTGGGAGTGGATTTCAGATTATTCAATCGTTACTTGCGATTGGCCCCGGTGGTTTGTTTGGGCTAGGACTTGGACAAAGTAGACAAAAATTTCTTTATTTACCCGAGCCGCAAACAGATTTTATTTTTGCGATTTTATCCGAAGAATTAGGTTTTATTGGTGGGTCGTTTGTGTTATTATTATTTAGTCTGTTATTATGGCGTGGGATTCGTATAGCATTAGGAGCGCCTGATTTATATGGTACGTTTTTGGCAGTAGGTATTGTGGCGATGATTGCGATTCAAGTGATGATTAATGTTGGTGTTGTAACAGGACTAATGCCTGTTACAGGAATTACTTTGCCATTTTTAAGTTATGGTGGGTCGAGTTTGACCTTAATGCTAATGGCAGTTGGTGTATTATTGAATATAAGTCGTCATTCTCGCTACTAAACCCTGTTTATAAGACAGGGTTTTTCGTGTGTAGAAAACGGAAAATATATTATAGATATATGAATATATAAATTGAATTTAGAACAGAGAAGCGGAGGAATTTGTAGTGCGAGTATTAGTTAGTGGTGGTGGCACGGGAGGTCATATATATCCAGCTCTTGCGTTAATTAGAGAAATAAAAAAACTACATCCGGAAGCAAGATTTCTATACATTGGTACGGAAAATGGATTAGAAAGTACAATTGTTCCAAAAGCAGGGATACCATTTCAATCGATTGTCATTAGTGGATTTAAACGGAAAATATCCCTTGATAATGTAAAAACAGTGATGCGTTTTCTAAAAGGTGTACAAGATAGTAAACGATATATTCGTCGCTTCAATCCAGATGTTGTAATTGGTACAGGAGGCTATGTATGTGGTCCAGTCGTTTATGCGGCGGCGAAATTAGGAATTCCTACAATTGTACATGAACAAAATAGTGTACCTGGTGTAACCAATAAATTTTTAAGTCGCTATGTGGATAAGGTAGCTGTTTGTTTTGAAGCGGCATCTGAACATTTTCCAAAGTCGAAAGTTGTCATGACAGGAAATCCGCGTGCATCAGAAGTAATGAACCAAAATGGCATGAAAGGGAAGCGTTCTGTTGGATTATCTCTTTCTAAAAAATCTGTGCTTATTTTTGGTGGAAGTCGCGGGGCAAGACCGATTAATGATGCGTTTGTGGCAGCAATTGAACAATTTGGTAACAAAAATTATGAAGTATTGTATATCACAGGTGAAGTGCATTATGATAAAGTCATGGAGGCCGTAAAACAAAAAGGGAATCCGGATAATGTAATCATTAAACCGTTTATTCATAATATGCCAGAGGTACTTACTGGTGTGGATCTTGTCGTTTCACGTGCTGGTGCTACAACATTAGCAGAGTTAACAGCGTTAGGAAAACCAAGTGTTTTAATTCCGAGTCCTTATGTGACAAATAATCATCAAGAGAAAAACGCGAGATCTGTTGTCGATAAGGGAGCAGCAAAAATGCTTCTTGAAAAAGATTTAACTGCTGAAGCTCTTCTTCATGATATTGATGAAATTCTATTAAATACACAAACATTACAAAATATGAAACTAGCTGCTACGCAGTTAGGAATTCCGGATGCAGCAAATAAGTTATTTGAAGTGATGAAAAAACTTGTACAAAATAACGTTAGGTGAATGCCCTGCATACTACTGTAATACGGAGATTTAATATGGGGGAGATCATCATGAAACAATTAGCAAAGGAACTTATCAAAGCAGAAGTTGGTAAAGTGTTAGAAAATGAAGCGTTAGCTCGTTATACAACTATGAAAATAGGTGGGCCAGCTGATATTCTAATCGTGCCAAGTAGTGTTGCTGGTGTGGAGAAGACTTTAGATTTAGTAAAGAAATATAACACAAAATGGACAGCAATTGGACGTGGATCTAATCTTCTAGTATCTGATAAAGGTATTGAAGGTGTTGTAATTCGTTTAGGAGAAGGATTAGATCACTTAGAAGTAGAAGGAACTACTGTACGAGTTGGAGGAGGATATCCTCTTATTAAGTTGTCAACACTACTTAGTCGCCAAGGTCTAGCTGGATTAGAGTTTGCTAGTGGTATCCCAGGAAGTGTCGGCGGGGCAGTATATATGAATGCCGGTGCACATAAATCAGATATGTCAGAAATTTTGATGAGAGCGCGTATTATGTTTGAAGATGGTACAATGAAGTGGTTAACAAAAGAAGAGATGGAATTTTCTTATCGTACTTCTGTTTTACAAACAAAGCGTCCTGGCATTGTAGTAGAAGCAGAATTGCAGTTGAAAGAAGGAAATCGTGAAGAAATAGTGGGTGTAATGCAAAAGAATAAAGACTATCGTCGTGAAACTCAGCCATGGAATCATCCTTGTGCCGGTAGTATATTTAGAAATCCACTACCAAATTCCGCTGGAGATTTAGTCGAAAAGGCAGGTCTACGTGGTCATCAAATTGGCGGTGCGAAAATTTCCGAAATGCATGGAAACTTTATTATCAATGCAGGATCTGCATCAGCACAAGATGTGCTGGATTTAATTGCATTTGTCAAAAAAACAATTAAAGAAAAATTTGGTGTAGATATGCATACAGAAGTGGAAACCATTGGAAGATAGCTGTTATTTGTTCCGCTCATTATCATTTATGGTATAATAAGAAGATAAGAACGGCATGCGTAACATGCCGTTCTTTATGTTACATAGGGGGATCGTACATGAAAAATAGTAAAGTGATTAAACTACAAGATCGTGTACCAAAACTAAAGAATCAAAAAAAGAAGAATAAAAAACCTGTCAATCAGAGATTAATTTTATATGTATCGATTTTATTTTTATTAGTACTTTTTTTAATTTATTTTCGGTCTCCACTTAGTAATATAAAAAAGATAAGTGTTCTAGGAAATCATTATATGACAGATGAACAAGTCATGAAGGAATCTGGAGTTACATATGACACGAGTTATTTTCGAGTGACAGCACATAAGGCTGAAGAGAATTTAACAAAACGAAATGAAATTAAGAAAGTAAATGTCAAAAAACGTTTTCCGAATAAAATTGACATTCACATTGAAGAGTATGTAACGATAGGTTATATAAACAAAGGTGGAAAGTTACAGCCGCTTCTAGAAAATGGTAAAACACTTGACGTGCTTCCGAACGGGAAATTACCTGTCGCAGCTCCGATTTTTGAACCATTTAAAGAAGAGAAAATGAAAGAGTTAATTGAAGAGCTAGAAAAATTAACTCCGACTATTCTCAGATCTATTTCTGAAATTCATTATGCTCCAACGAATTCAAATGAAGACCATCTTACTTTATATATGAATGAAGGTTATGAAGTGAGTACAACTATACAAGATTTTGCGAAGCGTATGGAAACATATCCACTTATTATAAAAAATATAGAGTCGGGTAGAAAAGCCCTAATTGATTTAGAAGTTGGCGCATACTTTAAATATTTAGATAATGAAGAAAAAAAGCAGTAGAGTAGTAGTTTTATTTCTTTTTAAATACAATAACAACAAGTGTGTTTTTCTATGTGTAAATTTCATTACAATTATAATTAATTTGGTGAAAAATAACTAGATTTTCTTCGATTCATGCTAGGATTGGTACAAGTTTAGCTTTTCTATGAGTACATCTTAGTGTAGACTTATATTTGGCGATAATCTTTGCATTTGGAATCGAGTTATTTCAAAGATAAAGCAGTCATTCACAGATTACTGTGATTGCAATAAGTGAATGTTAAATAAAAATAAGAAAAATATAGGGTTAAAAAAGGGAAACGCATAAAGACGTTGAATATTTTTCTTATAAATAGTAAAGCTGCGATTGTTGTTCCATATATTGACTTGTATGGTATAAATAAAGAAGGAGGTGCCAAAGAATGAACAGCAATGAAATATATGTTAGTCTTGACATCGGTACATCCAATGTTAAAGTCATCATTGGTGAAATGGTTAATGATGGTTTAAACATTATTGGTGTTGGAAACGTAAAATCAAATGGTTTGAAAAAGGGCTCCATAGTTGACATAGACGAAACTGTTCGATCAATCAAAAAAGCAATTGAACAAGCTGAGCGTATGGTAGGAATTCACATTGAACAAGTTGTTGTAGGTGTGAATGCAAATCAGGTGCAGCTTCTTCCTTGTCATGGAGTTGTCGCTGTTTCAAATGAAGATCGTGAAATTGGAAATGAAGATGTCTTACGCGTTCTGGATGCAGCACAAGTTGTATCAATTGCTCCTGAACGTGAATTTATTGATGTGGTGCCTCGACAATTCATAGTAGACGGTCTTGATGAGATTAACGATCCACGCGGGATGATTGGTGTAAGATTAGAAATGGAAGGCACGTTAATTACAGGCTCAAGAACGTTATTACATAATTTACTACGTTGTGTGGAAAAAGCGGGCCTTGAAATTGTTGATATTTGTCTGCAACCTTTAGCAGCTGCAACGGTTGCTTTATCTTCTGATGAGAAAAATAGAGGTGTAGCCCTTGTTGATATTGGCGGAGGATCTACAACCTTATCGATTTTTCAAGATGGAGAGTTACAAGCAACAAGTGTATTGCCTTTAGGTGGAGATCATATAACGAAGGATATCGCTATAGGACTTAAAACTTCAACTGAAAGTGCGGATCAAATTAAGCTAAAATATGGACATGCTTTTTATGATACTGCATCTGAAGAAGAAGTGTTTACGGTTCCTATTATGGGAAGCGATCAAACAGAACAATATTCACAACTAGAGTTATCTGATATTATTGAGGCACGTGTAGAGGAAATCTTGATGTTTGTTCAAGAAGAGGTCCGGAAGCTAGGAGTAAAACAAGTAGCGTCTGGTTATGTACTTACTGGTGGGATTGCTTCTATGCCGGGTGTTCTTGATCTTGCATATGATATTTTACATGAAAATGTTCGTATAGCCACTCCAGATTATATTGGCGTTCGTGAACCACAGTATACAATTGGAGTCGGATTAATTAAACATTCTTATCAAAAAGCGAAATTGCGCGGAAAAAATGTTCAGGAAAAGGAAGAGCATTTTGAGCCAGTACCAGCACCAATGCCGGTACAGCAGCAACCTGTAAAACAAACAACGCGTAAGCAAAGCAAAAATAATGAAGACAATGAGCGTATGATGTCAAAAGTAAAACGTGTATTCCGCTATTTATGGGATTAAAATTGCACACGAAAAATGAGGTTCTAGGGGGATTTCGACATGTTAGAGTTTGATACTACTCAAGATCAATTAGCGAGCATAAAAGTTATCGGTGTCGGCGGTGGCGGAAATAACGCTGTAAACCGTATGATTGAGCACGGTGTACAAGGTGTGGATTTCATTGCTGTGAACACTGATGCGCAAGCATTAAATTTATCAAAAGCTGAAACGAAAATGCAAATTGGCGGAAAATTAACGCGTGGACTTGGTGCCGGCGCAAATCCTGAAGTAGGGAAAAAAGCCGCTGAAGAAAGTAAAGAACAAATCCAAGAAGCACTTCGTGGTGCAGATATGGTCTTTGTAACAGCTGGTATGGGCGGAGGAACTGGTACGGGTGCAGCTCCAGTTATTGCACAAATCGCAAAAGAACTAGGCGCGTTAACAGTTGGTGTTGTAACACGTCCATTTACATTCGAAGGTCGTAAACGTGCGACGCAAGCTATATCTGGGATTACAGCATTTAAAGATAATGTAGATACAATCATTGTTATACCGAATGATCGTATTTTAGAAATTGTAGATAAAAATACACCAATGCTTGAAGCGTTCCGCGAAGCGGATAACGTATTACGACAAGGTGTACAAGGTATTTCTGATTTAATTGCTACACCTGGTCTCATTAACTTAGACTTTGCAGACGTAAAAACAATTATGTCTAATAAAGGCTCTGCATTAATGGGTATTGGTGTTGGAACTGGTGAAAACCGTGCAGCAGAAGCAGCAAAACGTGCAATTTCTAGTCCGTTATTAGAAACATCTATCGATGGTGCACAAGGTGTTCTTATGAATATTACTGGGGGCACAAACTTAAGTTTATATGAAGTGCAAGAAGCGGCAGATATCGTTGCTTCAGCTTCAGATCCAGAAGTGAATATGATTTTCGGTTCTGTAATTAATGAGAGTTTAAAAGATGAAATTGTTGTTACTGTAATTGCAACTGGTTTTGATGATAGTGTTTCAGTTCAGCCGCCAAAACCATTTGTACGTCCAACGGCGGCTACAAATCACGCGCAACAGCAACAACCAACAGCGCAGCCACAAAAACAACGTGAAGTAAAACGCGAAGTGAAACGTGAAGAGTCTATTGTACATGATCGTAATACAGATTCAGATGATATCGATATTCCAGCATTTTTACGTAACCGTCGTAGACGATAAAAAGAAAGGAGCCTCAGGGCTCCTTTCTTTTTTATTACACAACCTTAAATATTTTAAAATAAAAAAACTTATCTCGCTATTCATAAATATATAAATTCATTTTGATTTTTCAACGTATAAGTTGCTGTTACGAAGAACAAAAGGTGACCAGCAGTCGTTTCTCTCTTTGTTTTAACTTGCATATGGCAGGAAAAGGATTGATCTGACCGCTTCTATGCATGGATGGATGCACTCTTTCACTTAAAAAGAAAGGTTTTATGTCGTTTTTTCAATTTGTATTTATATAATAAGACCATCATCTGAATTATAGAAAGTAAGAAAGATAGATGAAGGGAACCGAAGGATTTATTATTAGAAAGCTCACAATATATACCTCACGACAGATTATGTCTAGAAACCACAAAATAACAAAAAAACCCCTCCGCAAATTGACACACTTTCCTATTGGATATGCTTTATACTAGTCTCAACTTAAAAAAAGAGGTGAATTGTTTGGTTGTTTACGCCGACGTTGTTTGGTTGTTAAACGCCTGCATTGATTTTCTTTTGCTTTTATTAGCAGCAACTGTGTTGAAAAAGAAGATCAAAAGATGGAGGCTTGTGCTAGGGACATTTATTGGTTCTACAATTGTTATTTTTGCCTTTACTCCTTTTGCTTCTATGATGACACACCCAATTATGAAATTATTGTATTCGTTACTTATTGTGTATACAGCATTTGGATTTTCTACTTTTAGAGATTATACACAGACTGTTTTTACCTTTTATTTTGTAACATTTATGGTAGGAGGAGGATTAATTGGAACTCATTTTTTCCTACAAACGAATGACATGGTAGATGGATTAGTTCAGGCGAAAGCAATGTCTTATGGTGATCCAGTAAGTTGGATGTTTGTGATTTTGGGATTTCCGATTATTTATTACTTTTCAAAAAAACGTATTGAAAATGTGGAAGTGACTAAGATTCATTATGACCAAATTGTACAAGTGAATATTAGATTAGTTGAAAATGAAATTAAATTAGATGGCTTGATTGATAGTGGAAATCAGCTTCATGACCCTTTAACAAAAACACCGGTTATGATTATGCATATTTCATCATTAGAGCATTGTTTACCAACATGGTTAACAGAACAAATTTATTCCAAAACAGAAATTCCACAAATACCAGAAAATGATTCAGGTTGGGCAACGAGACTACGTTTAATTCCTTTTCGAGCAGTAGGAGTTGATCATCAATTTTTATGGGCAATTAAGCCAGATGTTGTTCAAATTTATCATGAAGGAAGCAATATGGTCGTAAATAAAGTATTAATCGGCTTAAATACACAGCAATTATCTACAAATGGAGAGTATCAATGTATTATACATCCGAAAATGTTGATATCACCCAAAGTGACAATTGCTTAATTATGAGAGGCGGGAGAATATGACGAAAATAAAATTTTATTTCATATATCTTTGGTATAAAGTATTGCTGAAACTTGGAATTAAGACTGATGAAATTTACTATATCGGTGGAAGTGAGGCATTGCCACCGCCTTTAACAAAAGAGGAAGAAGAAGTACTCCTCAATAAATTGCCAAAAGGTGATCAAGCAGCACGGTCATTACTCATTGAGCGTAACTTACGGCTTGTTGTGTATATAGCGCGTAAATTTGAAAATACAGGAATTAATATTGAGGATTTGATTAGTATTGGAACAATTGGTCTTATTAAAGCTGTGAATACATTTAACCCTGAAAAGAAAATAAAATTAGCAACTTATGCATCACGTTGTATAGAAAATGAAATTTTAATGCATCTACGTAGAAATAATAAAAATCGTTCAGAAGTGTCATTTGATGAACCATTAAATATTGATTGGGATGGGAATGAATTGTTACTATCAGATGTTCTTGGTACGGATGATGATATTATTACAAAAGATTTAGAGGCTAATGTAGATAGACATCTTCTTAAGAAAGCACTACACCAACTGAATGATCGTGAAAAACAAATTATGGAACTCCGTTTTGGACTTGCAGGGGGAGAAGAAAAAACACAAAAAGATGTGGCAGATATGCTAGGGATTTCACAGTCTTATATTTCTCGACTTGAAAAGAGAATTATAAAAAGGCTTCGAAAAGAATTTAATAAAATGGTATAAAGTGACGTTGTTAAAAGGTTAGATCATCAAGGAGATTGTGCAAAACCAATCGGTATTCCGATTGGTTTTGTTGTATTTCCGGGTAAAGCACGAATGATATTTTTATTAAAAGTGACAGAAAAACGGTATGCATAAAATTCCCTCCAAAGGAGATACTTTACACTGTACAGCAACTCCCGATAGGAGGGAACACTTTGACGAGAAACAAAGTAGAAATTTGCGGTGTTGATACAGCTAAACTTCCAGTACTAAAAAATGAAGAGATGCGTAAATTATTTCGAGAAATGCAAAGTGGAGAGATAAGCGCAAGAGAGAAATTAGTAAATGGAAACTTACGTCTTGTACTGAGCGTCATTCAGCGATTTAACAACAGAGGAGAATTTGTTGATGATTTATTTCAAGTCGGCTGCATTGGACTTATGAAATCCATTGATAACTTTGACTTAAGCCAAAATGTTAAATTTTCAACATATGCTGTGCCAATGATTATTGGAGAAATCCGTAGATATTTGCGTGATAACAATCCAATTCGCGTCTCTCGTTCGTTGCGAGATATTGCGTATAAAGCATTACAGGTAAGAGAAAAGCTAATTGCTGAAAATTCAAAAGAACCAACGGCGATGGATATTGCAAAAGTACTTGAAGTGACACATGAAGAAATCGTTTTTGCACTTGATGCCATTCAAGATCCAGTATCACTATTTGAACCAATCTATAATGATGGGGGCGATCCTATTTTTGTGATGGATCAACTAAGTGATGATAAACAAAGGGACGAGCAATGGGTGGAAGAATTGGCGTTGAAAGAAGGAATGAAACGATTGAATGATCGCGAAAAAATGATTATCCGAAAACGTTTTTTTCAAGGGAAAACACAAATGGAAGTTGCCGAAGAAATTGGGATTTCTCAAGCACAAGTATCACGCCTTGAAAAATCAGCAATTAAACAAATGAATAAAACAATTCAAGGATAAGGTCTCATCATTTAAGATGAGATCTTTTTATGTTGCGTGCCCCAAGATTCTGTTCATAGGAAAGATTACGTGTTCATATAATGACAGTAAAGTGAAACTGCTGGCAGGAGGAGACTTATCGATTACACAACATAAAAGGGGAGAATGACAATGATACGAATTTCAGAGTTTCAAATTAAGGATGTTGTAAATGTCTCTGACGGAAAAAAACTTGGAAACATTAGCGATATTGATATTGATATGAATACAGGGAAGATTCAAGCTGTCATTATTTCAAAGCAAACACGTATGTTAGGGATATTTGGGAAAGAAGCAGAGTTTGTTATTCCGTGGAAGCAAATTGTAAAAATTGGAGAGGATGTAATATTAGTAAGAGCTGATCATGTCAATTCTGTAACAGAATCAATACAAACACCGACAATTTCTTAAAGAATATTACAAATCTCTCTTTTTTTTATGTTGTCATTATGGAAAAATAAAAGTATGGTAAAATAGACAGGAAGTACCATGCTTTTTATGTTATTTTATTAAAAGGAGCCGCTTTATGAGAGAACCATTTATATATGAGGACGGTATATTGTATTTACAAGCGTGGAAAGAACTTGGAAACATTACTGCAGGATTTACGACAAAAGATGGTGGAGTAAGTACAGGCTCCTTTCATGCGATGAATTTAGGATTACATGTAAATGATATGATGGAAAATGTTCATGAAAATAGACGTATTTTAGCGAACAAGTTACAAAAACCATTAGAAAATTGGATTTGTTCAGAACAAGTTCATGATTATCATGTTGAAAAAGTAGGACAGCAAGAAAAAGGGCGAGGAATCTATTCATATGAAGACGGTATTCCAAACACAGATGGTATTTATACGACTGATAGAGATGTATGTTTAACATCTTGTTATGCTGATTGTGTTCCACTCTATTTCTATGCACCATCACATGGTATGATAGGGCTGGCACATGCTGGATGGAAAGGCACTGTAAAAGAAATTGCAAAAGAAATGATTCAAAAGTGGCGTGCAGAAGGGGTGCCAGCTCATGAGATTTATGTTGCAATTGGACCAGCCATAGGGTCCTGCTGTTATGTAGTTGATGATCGCGTATTATCAGCAGCAAAACAAGCGGTAAACGGACATGTTCCATATAAATTGATTTCAGACGGACAATATGCAATTGATTTAAAAGAAATCAATCGCATATTATGCATACAAGCTGGCATAAAAGAAGAGCATATTATGATGTCGTCTCTTTGTACAAGCTGTGAAGAACAATTGTTTTTCTCACATCGTCGTGATCGAGGGAAAACAGGAAGAATGTTGAGCTTCATAGGCTTTAAGGAGGATTGAAAACAGTGGTAGTGCAAGAGAATTTAGCATTTGTAAATGAGAAAATTAAAATAGCATGTGAACGAGCAGAGCGCTCAGCACAAGAGATTAAGCTCGTTGCAGTAACAAAAACAGTAGGAATTGAAAAAACAAATGAAGTAATAGAAGCTGGACTTACTGATTTAGGTGAGAATCGTAATGAAGGTTTTTTACAGAAGTATGAGCATTTTGGTTCAAAAGTAAGTTGGCATTTCATTGGTTCGTTACAAACGAGAAAAGTAAAAGAAATTATTAATGAGATTGATTATTTGCATTCATTAGATCGCATTTCACTTGCGAAAGAAATCCAAAAGCGTACTACAAAGCAGGTTCGATGTTTTGTACAAGTGAAAACATCGTCTGAAGAATCAAAGCAAGGGATAGCGGCTGAGGAAACGATTGCGTTTATTCGTGCTTTGCAAGAATTTGATAAAATTGAAGTTGTTGGATTGATGACAATGGCACCATTTACTGAGGAAGAAGCCGAAATTCGTCATTGTTTTAAGAAATTGCGTGGTTTGCAAAAACAAGTACAAGAACTAGGATTATCATACGCTCCGTGTAAAGAGTTATCAATGGGAATGTCAAATGATTATACGATTGCAATTGAAGAAGGTGCTACATATATTCGTTTGGGAACGATTTTAGTAGGAAAAGCATAAAAGGAAGGAGAATGTTATTATGAGTTGGTCAAAAGTAAAATACTTCTTTTTTGACACTCCAGAAGAGCGAGAAGCTTACGAAAAGGAAAAGGAGCAAGCTGAAATGAAAAAACAACAAGATCCACCAGAGCAGCAGGATATTCCACTTACGAAAGCACAGCCGAAACAAAATATTGTAAGTATTGAAACAGCAAAGCAATCTTCCAAAGTTGTTTTGTTAGAACCGCGCACATATTCGGAAGCACAAGGGATTGCGGATCATTTAAAGGGAAGAAGAGCGGTTGTCATTAATTTGCAAAGGATGTCAACAGATCAAGCTGTGCGTATCGTTGACTTTTTAAGTGGTACTGTATACGCTATAGGCGGGGACATTCAAAAATTAGGACCGAAAACATTTATTTGTACACCTGAGACTGTGGATATTGTTGGGGCCATTTCTGAATTGTTCGGTGAAGAGGAAGAGACAAATATAAAGAGGTGGTAATACGCCATGACGATTATTTTACAAGCATTGCTTTGGATCATCCAGATTTATTCCTGGGCGCTTATTATCTATATCCTTCTATCTTGGTTTCCAGGGGCTAGAGAATCAACATTTGGTGATCTTCTATCACGTATTTGTGAACCATATTTAGAGCCGTTTCGGAGATTCATCCCACCTTTTGGCATGATGGATATTTCTCCAATTGTTGCAATTATTGCGTTGAGATTGGCTAGTAATGGTTTAGTAAGTCTGTTTCGTTATTTCTTGTAATAAGAGGTTGAATGAATGAGCATCTATGAGCATTTTAGACCCGAAGAAGTGGTCTTTGTCGATAAAGTGTTAGAGTGGAAACAGGTAGCTGAAGAATATCATCAAGTGAAATTAACGGATTTTCTGGATCCGCGTCAGCAGCAAATTGTTGCTACGATAATTGGAAATCAAGGGGATGCTACTTTGCGTCTTTATGGTGCTGAGCCAAAAGCGGAAAGGAAAAGAGCTCTTATTTATCCGAGTTATCTGGATTTAAATGAAGAAGATTTTCAAGTTGAAGTATTAGAAATTGACTATCCTTCCAAGTTTTATACGCTTGAACATAGGCAAATATTAGGTGCATTTATGTCTCTTGGTCTTACAAGAGAAAAGTGTGGTGATATTTTGCTTCAAGAAAATCGTGCCCAAATTATAGTTGCAAAAGAAATTGTTTCTTACATTGAAATGAATTTACAATCAATAGGGAAAATGAAGGTCTCACTTTCCTCTGTACAAGCAGACAAAGTATTACGATTGCAAGAAGAATGGAAAGAACAATCTGGAACTGTTTCATCACTTCGATTAGATGTCCTGCTAGCTGAAATGCTTCATCTATCACGGCAAAAAGTACAGCCACTTATAAAAAACGGTCTTGTGAAAGTGAACTGGAAAACTGTTGAACAAACTGCATATGAGTGTTTTCCGGGTGATGTTTTTTCAATTAGGGGATATGGCCGGAGTAAATTATTTTCTGTAGAAGGAAAAACGAAACGCGACAAATGGCGAGTTTTGTATGGTATACTAAAATGATTGGTTTTTTAGAAGGAAAAACTCTTGTTTTGTCGAAGAAAAGATATAATTAAAAGAAGAAAATTCAGATAACTACTTGGAGGTGGCGTTTGTGCCGTTAACACCATTAGATATTCATAACAAAGAATTTGGTCGCGGATTCCGTGGCTATGATGAGGATCAAGTAAATGAGTTTCTTGATCAGATCATCAAAGATTATGAATTGGTCATTCGCGAGAAGAAAGCATTAGAAGAAAAAGTTGCTCAACTAGAAGGTAAATTAGATCATTTTTCTAACATTGAAGACACGCTAAATAAGTCTATCGTTGTTGCACAAGAAGCGGCTGAAGAAGTAAAGCGTAATGCACAAAAAGAAGCGAAATTAATTGTACGTGAAGCAGAAAAGAATGCAGATCGTATCATTAATGAAGCTTTAGTAAAATCAAGAAAAGTTGCATTTGATATTGAAGAGCTAAAGAAACAAGCGAAAGTATTCCGTACGCGTTTCCGTATGTTATTAGAAGCACAGCTTGAAATGTTAAACAACGATGATTGGGACAAATTAATTGAGCTAGAAGAAGAAGTGGACGAGCTATTAAAGAAAGAAGAAACAGTGTAAGCTTGACGTTTTTCTCATTATTACATATAATTTTAAACAACATATTTATTAAGAAAAACAAAGATAGGGATAAGTACCTTTTTCATACCTTATATAGCGAACTGAGGACGGTGTAAGCTCAGGATAAGGAGATAAATGGGAATATCACCCTGGAGTTCCGCGCTGAACAAAAAAGTAAGCGTAGGCGTATATTCGCGTTAAGAATATAAAGAGGACCTTGTGCATACGTGTACGGTCTACTAGGGTGGTACCGCGGGAGACTTTCTCGTCCCTTTTTTGGGGATGAGAGAGTCTCTTTTTTATTCCATTTTTTAGGGTCTTTCTTTTATAAATTCGAGGAGGAATTAAGCGTGGAGTATAAAAATACATTACTAATGCCGAAAACAGAATTCCCRATGCGTGGGAATTTACCRAAACGTGAGCCTGCAATGCAAGAAAAATGGGCTGAGATGAACATTTATGAAARGGTACAAGAACATACAAAAGGTCGTCCTTTATTTGTACTGCATGATGGTCCTCCATATGCGAATGGTGACATTCATATGGGACATGCGTTAAATAAGGTATTAAAAGATTTTATTGTTCGTTACAAATCAATGACTGGATACTGTGCACCATATGTACCAGGATGGGATACACACGGTTTACCAATTGAACAAGCTTTAACAAATAAAGGTGTAAAACGTAAAGAAATGACGGTTGCAGAATTCCGTAAGTTATGTGCAGAGTATGCATACGAACAAGTGAATCGCCAACGTGAACAGTTTAAACGTCTAGGTGTGCGTGCTGATTGGGATCGCCCGTATATTACTTTAGAGCCAGCTTATGAAGCGCAGCAAATTAAAGTATTTGGTGAAATGGCGAAAAAAGGTTATATCTATAAAGGACAAAAACCAGTTTATTGGTCTCCAACAAGTGAATCCGCTTTAGCTGAAGCTGAAATTGAATACAATGATAAAAAGTCAGCATCTATTTATGTGGCATTCCCTGTAAAAGACGGAAAAGACGTATTAGAAGGCGACGAGAAATTTATCATTTGGACAACAACACCTTGGACATTACCAGCCAACTTAGGTATTTCTGTTCATCCAGAACTTGAATACAGCATTGTGAAAGTAAATGATGARAAATATATYATYGCTTCTGAACTATTTGASACAGTTKCWAAAACGTTAGAGTGGGAAAATGCTGAAGTTGTGAAAACAGTTAAAGGTAGCGAACTTGAGTATACAGTTGCGAAGCATCCATTCTATGAGCGTGATTCTTTAGTTATGCTTGGTGAGCACGTTACAACAGATGCTGGTACAGGTTGTGTACATACAGCACCTGGACACGGGGAAGACGATTTCCTTGTTGGTAAACAGTATGGATTAGAAGTTCTTTGTCCAGTTGATGATAAGGGTGTATTAACAAGTGAAGCACCTGGATTCGAAGGTCTATTCTATGATAAAGCTAATAAGCCAATTACAGAAAAATTAGAAGAAGTAGGTGCGTTATTAAAATTAACATTTATTACGCATTCTTATCCACATGACTGGAGAACGAAAAAACCAATTATCTTCCGTGCGACAGCGCAATGGTTTGCATCTATTGAAGCGTTCCGCAGCGAATTATTACAAGCGGTTGAGGAAAYAAAATGGGTACCAGCATGGGGGGAAACACGTCTTCATAATATGGTTCGTGACCGTGGTGATTGGTGTATTTCTCGTCAACGTGCATGGGGTGTACCGATTCCTGTCTTCTATGCAGAGAATGGCGATCCAATTATTACAGATGAAACAATCAATCACGTAGCAGATCTATTCCGTGAGAACGGTTCTAACGTATGGTTCGAACGTGAAGCGAAAGATTTATTACCAGAAGGATTTACACATCCATCTAGTCCGAATGGCGAATTCCGTAAAGAAACAGACATTATGGACGTATGGTTTGATTCAGGTTCTTCTCACCAAGCTGTCCTAGAAGAGCGCGAGGACTTACAACGTCCAGCTGATTTATACTTAGAGGGATCTGACCAATACCGTGGCTGGTTTAACTCTTCATTATCAACAGCAGTTGCAGTAACAGGTAAAGCACCATACAAAGGTGTGTTGAGTCATGGATTCGTATTAGACGGTGAAGGTCGTAAAATGAGTAAATCTATCGGGAATATTGTTGTACCGAAGAAAATCATGGATCAATTAGGTGGAGATATTTTACGTTTATGGGTATCTTCTGTTGACTACCAATCTGATGTGCGTATTTCAGATGATATCTTAAAACAAGTTGCAGAAGTATATCGTAAAATCCGTAACACATTCCGTTTCTTATTAGGAAACTTAGCTGACTTTAATCCAAGTCAAGATGCAGTAGCGAAAGCTGAATTACGTGAAGTAGATCGCTACATGCTAGTGAAATTAAATGACTTAATTACAAAAGTAAAAGAAGCATATGAAACATATGACTTTGCGGCAGTATATCATGCAATTCATAACTTCTGCACAATTGATTTAAGCTCATTCTATTTAGACTTTGCAAAAGACATTTTATACATTGAAGCAGCAAATCATCATGACCGTCGTGCGATTCAAACAGTACTTTACGATGTTCTTGTTGCATTGACAAAACTTGTAACACCAATCTTACCTCATACAGCTGATGAAGTATGGCCATATGTTCCTGGTGTTGTAGAGGGAAGCGTTCAGCTAACTGATATGCCAGAAGCTGTAGAAGTAGAGGGTGCGGAAGCGTTAAAAACAAAATGGGATGCATTTATGACACTTCGAGATGACGTATTAAAAGCTTTAGAAGTGGCTCGTAATGAAAAAGTAATCGGTAAGTCATTAAATGCGAGTATTACCCTATATCCAACTGCAGAAATGAAACAAATGTTAGAGTCTATTAGTGAAGATTTAAAACAATTATTTATTGTCTCTGAGTATAAACTTGGTGGAACAATGGAAGAAGCTCCAGTGGATGCACCAAAATATGAGCATACAGCTGTTGTTGTAGCGCAGGCAACTGGTGAAACATGTGAACGTTGCTGGGTTGTTTCTGAAACAATTGGTAAAGACGCTGAACATGAAACATTATGTGAGCGTTGTGCAACAGTAGTAAAAGAAAATTATGTAAAATAATGATGTGATAAAAACTGACTGCTATTACGGTAGTCAGTTTTTGTATTTAGTAATGATTCTTCTTAACATGTAGCAGATGTATGAAAGGTTCGACTGCTTAAAGTTTTTCTATTGGGCAGGAGGAAGTAACTTTTAAGCACTTTCCCATGAAGGAAAAATGTGTGAGCGGTAAGCGAGAAAATTTCGGACACACTAACGGTACATTGCAGCCGGGAGGAATGTACACGTGAATGAAATCTATATGGAAATCAAAGAAGAATTACAATTGATGAAAAAAGAACTACAGGAACGACTGGCAAAAGAAGCGATAAAAACTTATTATGTAGAATTCGGACTGGAATTAGGCTATGAATCGAAGGAAGATGGAAAAAAGAAATTATTTTTACATGATATAAGAGAAGATTTAAAAGATGTGGAACGAGCATTATTTAAAATGGAAATCGATATGTATGGCATTTGTGAGGAAACTGGGACATACATTCCTATAAAGCAAATGAAAATGATGCCAACAGCTCGTACAATTCATGAATTTTTATATGAGAAAGTAAATGTCTAAGAGGCACAACGATATTATATTACCTTTTTTTATTTTATTTTATTTTATTCTTCCGTAAAGGTTCATTGTGAAAAGACCGTAGCTATGCTAAAATTTTGAGGTACACTGTCTTTGTGGGGGAAATGAAAATGATATATTATTTAATAGCGTTATTTGTCATTACCATCGATCAAGTATCGAAATGGTTAATTGTAAAAAACATGGAATTAGGTACAAGTATCCCGATTATCGATAATGTATTATACATAACATCACATCGGAATAGAGGAGCTGCCTGGGGCATTTTAGAAAACAAAATGTGGTTCTTCTATATTATTACAGTTGTTTTTGTAGGATTTATCGTATTTTATATGAAAAAGTATGCAAAAACAGATAAGCTCCTAGGGATTTCATTAGGTCTTATTTTAGGCGGAGCAATTGGCAACTTTATTGATCGTGTATTTAGACAAGAAGTGGTGGATTTCATTCACGTGTATATTTTTTCATACAACTATCCGGTATTTAACATAGCTGACTCAGCTTTATGTATTGGGGTTGTATTGATTATTATTCAAACATTATTAGAAGGAAAGAAAATGAAGGAGTAATTGAATGAGCGAAGTAGTACAAGTAACAGTTACAGAAGAACAAAAGAGCGAACGGATTGATAAGTTTCTCGCGGGAGTGAACAATGAATGGTCACGTTCACAAGTACAACAGTGGATTAAAGATGGCGTTGTAACCGTAAATGGAAACGACATTAAAGGAAATTATAAAGTAAAAGTAAATGATGAAATTGCAGTAGCAATTCCAGAACCAGAAGAGCTTGATATTTTGCCAGAAGACATGAATTTAGAAATTTATTATGAAGATGCAGATGTGCTTGTTGTGAATAAGCCACGTGGCATGGTTGTGCATCCAGCTCCTGGACATACAAGTGGTACACTTGTAAATGGGTTAATGCATCATTGTACAGATTTATCAGGTATTAACGGTGTAATGCGTCCGGGTATTGTACATCGTATTGATAAAGATACATCTGGCTTATTGATGGTTGCTAAAAATGATATGGCACATGAATCTCTTGTAAATCAGCTTGTGGCAAAAACAGTAACAAGACGATATAAAGCAATCGTCCATGGTGTAATTCCACATGATAAAGGAACAATTGATGCTCCAATTGGCCGTGATAAAAAGGACCGCCAAAGTATGACGATTGATGAAAATGGGAAGCATGCTGTTACGCATTTTCAGGTGTTAGAACGATTTAAAGACTTTACACTTGTAGAGTGTCGTTTAGAAACCGGCCGTACGCACCAAATTCGTGTTCATATGAAATATATTGGATACCCGCTTGCGGGAGATCCGAAATATGGCCCGAAAAAAACATTAGATATAAATGGACAAGCGCTTCATGCGGGGATTTTAGGGTTTGATCATCCTCGTACAGGCGAATATATCGAGTTTGAGGCGCCAGTTCCAGCAGTATTTGAAGAAGTTTTAAATGTTTTACGGAAATAGTATTGACAAAACGATTGAAACCTGCGATACTAACAGCAGTTGAATAATGATCCTTTAACACAGCCCCGTGAGGTTGAGAAGGTAACGGTTTGAAATACTTAGGGTATACTTGTACCCTTTTTTCAAAAGTCCTCTCGCACACGCTGAGAGGACTTTTTTTATACCATTCCTCTCACGCAAGAAAAAAGCTTGGAGGTGTAGAGCATGCAAGARAAAGCTGTCGTTTTAGATGACCAAATGATTCGCCGCGCTTTAACACGCATCAGTCATGAAATTGTGGAACGTAATAAAGGTGTCGATAATTGTGTTCTTGTCGGAATTAAAACACGTGGGATTTTTATTGCACAGCGTTTAGCAGAACGAATTGGTCAAATTGAAGGAAAAGAAATAGAAGTAGGCGAGTTAGACATTACGCTATATCGTGATGATTTAACATTGCAATCAAAAAATAAAGAACCGCTTGTAAAAGGTTCAGATATTCCTGTGGACATTACGAAGAAAAAAGTTATTCTTGTGGATGATGTATTGTATACAGGAAGAACGGTTCGAGCAGCGATGGATGCTCTTATGGATTTAGGTAGACCATCACAAATCCAACTAGCTGTTCTTGTAGACAGAGGTCATCGTGAATTACCAATTCGTGCTGATTATGTAGGAAAGAACATTCCAACATCAAGTGAAGAACGTATTGAAGTTGATTTGCAAGAGACGGATCAGCAAGATCGAGTAAGTATATACGATAAGTAAAGCCCTTTTAAATGTAGTCCTGTGAGGCTGCCAAAGGGTCTTGACTTTCGTATGTCAAATTTGACATACGAAAGTATAGGACTCTTTGTGCATAGGGCGCAAAGAGTTTTTTTATTGCAAAGTTTTAAACTGAAGGAGGATATAACAATGGAGCAAAAGCCAGTGTTAGACATTCATGAAGTACCGAAACCCGGAAAATGGTTATTTTTAAGTATACAACATTTGTTCGCGATGTTTGGATCAACAGTACTTGTTCCGTTTTTAACAGGACTGAACCCATCAGTAGCTTTAATCTCCAGTGGATTAGGAACACTCGCGTTTATTCTTATAACAAAGGGTCAAGTACCAGCATATCTAGGCTCATCATTCGCGTTTATCGCACCGATTATTACGGCGAAGACAGCAGGAGGGCCAGGAGCAGCAATGCTTGGTGGTTTACTAGCAGGACTTGTATACATCTTAATTTCACTTGGAATTAAGAAATCGGGATCAGCATGGATTATGAAGTTACTCCCACCAATTGTCGTTGGTCCAGTTGTAATGGTTATCGGATTAGCATTAGCACACACAGCAGTGAATATGGCAATGAATGATGCAGGTGGCAAGTATAGTGTTACACACTTCTCAGTAGCATTAGTAACGCTAGCAATTACAATCATTTGCTCTATATTCGGAAGAGGATTTTTCAGCATCATACCAGTTCTATTAGGGATTATCGGAGGATATATCTTCGCTTACTTCCAAGGATTGGTGGACTTAAAGCCAGTAGCTGAGGCGAAATGGTTTGATGTACCAGACTTTGTCGTACCATTTGTAACTTACACGCCAGAGTTTTCATGGAAGATTGTACTCTTAATGGTGCCAGTAGCACTTGTAACAATTTCAGAACATATCGGGCATCAAATCGTACTTGGAAATGTTATTAATCGAGATTTAATTGAAAAACCAGGGTTACATCGCTCGATTTTTGGAGATGGTGTAGCGACATTAATCGCATCAGTAATTGGTGGACCACCAAATACAACATACGGTGAAAACATAGGTGTACTGGCAATTACGAAAGCTTACAGTGTATACTTATTCATCGGATCAGCAGTCTTCGCGATTATGTTCGGATTTATTGGTAAGATTTCCGCACTGATTCACTCGATTCCAACACCAGTTATGGGGGGCGTATCAATCTTACTCTTTGGAGTAATCGCATCAAGCGGTTTACGCATGATGGTAGATGATAAAACAGACTTAAGCGACAAACGAAACTTAATGATTGCATCAGTGATTCTGGTAATCGGGATTGGTGGCGCGGTACTTCGTGTCGGAGAATCATTCCAAGTAGAAGGAATGGCACTTGCAGCAATCGTTGGCGTACTGTTAAATCTACTGTTACCTGAAATGAAACAGAAACAACAATCTAAGCAGATTGCTTCATAAAAACAACCTTTTAATTCAGTCCTGTGAGACCGAAAAGGGTGGCTTTTTTCTCGCACCCTAGTCTCATACGATTAGGGTATTTTTATGCAGTTATTATTATATAAATACAAAAGTGTTATCATAAAAATCAGAAAGATGAGGGATGACAATGAGCCATTTGTTAACGATGAGTGAATTATCGAAAGAAGAGATTTCAGAAATCCTAAAAGACGCAGAAGATTTCGCAAATGGAAGAAGTAAAAAAACAACAGAGCAAACGTTTGTAGCGAACTTATTTTTCGAAAATAGTACGAGAACAAAGTTTAGCTTCGAAGTTGCCGAGAAGAGATTAGGACTAGACGTATTAAACTTCTCAGCAGATTCTTCTAGCGTACAAAAAGGAGAAACATTATACGATACGATAAGAACACTAGAATCAATCGGAACAAAAGCAGTAGTCATCCGTCATCAGCAAGATCGCTACTTCGATGAGCTAAAAGATAAAGTAAATATTCCAATCCTAAATGCTGGAGATGGATGTGGAAATCATCCAACACAATGCTTGCTAGACCTTTTAACAATTAAACAAGAGTTTGGAAGCTTCGAAGGATTAAAGATTGCAATTGTTGGAGATATCCGCCATAGCCGAGTAGCCCGCTCTAATGCTGAAGCATTAGCGAAATTAGGAGCAACAATTTACTTTGCTAGCCCAGAAGAGTGGAAAGATGAAACTAACACATTCGGAACATACAGAAGTTTAGATGAACTTGTTCCAGAAGTGGATGTGATGATGTTACTTCGTGTGCAACATGAGCGTCATGACCATTATGAAACAGACATCATGAAAGAGTATCATGAACAGCACGGATTAACAATTGAACGAGAAAAACGTATGAAACAAGGAAGCATTATTATGCATCCAGCTCCTGTAAACCGCGATGTAGAAATTGCGAGCGAACTCGTTGAGTGTGAGCGTTCCCGCATTTTCAAACAGATGGAAAACGGAGTTTACGTAAGAATGGCTGTACTAAAACGCGCATTACCAAATGTATTAGGAGGAATGAAACATGAATTATTTGTTTAAAAATGGACGTTATCTAAATGAAGAAGGAAAAATTGTAGCAACAGATCTTCTTGTACAAGACGGTAAAATTGCGAAAGTAGCAGAAAATATTACGGCAGATAATGTTGAAGTAATCGATGTAAATGGAAAATTAATCGCACCTGGATTAGTAGATGTACACGTTCATCTTCGCGAACCAGGTGGTGAACATAAAGAAACAATTGAAACAGGTACGCTTGCAGCAGCAAAGGGTGGATTTACAACAATTTGCGCAATGCCAAATACACGCCCAGTACCGGACAGCAAAGAACATATGGAAGACTTGCAAAAACGAATTAAAGAAAAAGCACATGTAAATGTACTGCCATATGGCGCAATTACAGTACGTCAAGCAGGTTCTGAAATGACAGACTTTGAAACATTAAAAGAACTTGGAGCATTCGCGTTTACTGATGATGGAGTAGGCGTACAAGATGCAAGCATGATGCTAGCTGCTATGAAACGTGCAGCAAAATTAAATATGGCAGTCGTTGCACACTGTGAAGAAAATACGCTAATTAATAAAGGTTGTGTACATGAAGGGAAGTTTTCTAAGGAACACGGATTAAACGGTATCCCATCAGTATGTGAATCTGTACATATTGCCCGGGACATATTACTTGCGGAAGCGGCAGATTGCCACTATCACGTATGTCACGTAAGTACAAAAGGATCTGTACGAGTGATTCGTGATGCAAAACGTGCTGGAATTAAAGTGACAGCAGAAGTAACACCGCACCACTTAGTATTATGTGAAGATGATATCCCATCGGCTGATCCAAACTTTAAAATGAATCCGCCGCTTCGAGGAAAAGAAGACCACGAAGCATTAATTGAAGGATTATTAGATGGAACAATCGATATAATCGCAACAGATCATGCACCGCATGCAGCAGAAGAAAAAGCACAAGGGATTGAAAGAGCACCATTTGGAATTACTGGTTTTGAAACAGCATTCCCATTGCTATATACAAACCTTGTGAAAAAAGGAATCATTACATTAGAACAATTAATTCAATTCTTAACAGAAAAACCAGCTGATACATTTGGTCTAGAAGCCGGTCGCTTGAAAGAAGGAAGAGCAGCAGATATTACAATTATGGATTTAGAACAAGAGGAAGAGATTGATCCAACAACATTCTTATCAAAAGGGAAAAACACGCCATTCGCAGGCTGGAAATGCCAAGGTTGGCCGATTATGACAATCGTTGGTGGTAAGATCGCATGGCAAAAGGAGAGTGCATTAGTATGAACAGACAACTTATCTTAGAAGATGGAACAGTATTAATTGGAAAAGGTTTCGGAGGAGAAATCGAAAAGTCAGGTGAGGTTGTATTTACAACTGGAATGACTGGATATCAAGAAACATTATCTGATCCATCATACTGCGGTCAAATTGTAACATTTACTTACCCATTAATCGGAAACTACGGCATTAACCGTGATGATTTCGAATCAATTCATCCATCTGTAAATGGTTTAATCGTAAACGAAATTTGTGATCACCCATCTAACTTCCGTAATGAAATTTCGTTAAATGATTACTTGAAAGAAAGAAATATTCCAGGATTAGCAGGAATTGATACGAGAAAATTAACAAGAAAAATCCGTCAATATGGAACGTTACGCGGTCGTCTTTGCAACATGGATGCGAATGTAGAATACATCGTTAGCCAATTAAAAGCGACAGTCTTTACAGATCATGTAAAACGCGTATCAACAAAAGATCCATATCCAAGTCCAGGTCGTGGTCATCGTGTTGTACTTGTAGACTTCGGTATGAAACACGGTATTTTACGAGAATTAAATAAACGTGATTGTGATGTAATTGTTGTACCTTACAATACAACGGCGCAAGAAATTTTACGCCTTAGCCCAGATGGAATTATGTTAAGTAATGGGCCTGGGGATCCAAAAGATGTACCAGAAGCAATTGAAATGTTAAAAGAAATCATCGGAAAAGTACCTTTATTCGGGATTTGCCTTGGCCATCAATTATTCGCTCTAGCATCTGGTGCGAATACAAGTAAGTTAAAATTCGGTCACCGTGGTTTAAATCACCCAGTAAAACACCTTGCAACTGGAAAAGTAGCAATCACTTCTCAAAACCATGGTTACGCAGTAGAAGAAGAGTCAGTTAAAAATACAGATCTTGAAATTACGCATGTTGCTTTAAACGACGGAACAGTAGAAGGTCTTCGTCATAAGAAGTTCCCAGCATTTACAGTACAATACCATCCAGAAGCTTCAGCAGGACCAGAAGATGCAAATGATTTATTCGAAGATTTCTTAGCAATGATTGAAAACTTCAAGAAAGAAGGGGAAGAGTTATGCCAAAACGCCTAGACATTAACACAATTTTAGTAATCGGATCAGGACCAATTGTAATTGGGCAAGCAGCAGAGTTTGATTACTCTGGTACACAAGCTTGTCAATCTCTTAGAGAAGAAGGTTACAAAGTAATCCTTGTTAACTCTAACCCAGCAACAATTATGACAGATACTGCAACAGCAGATAAAGTATATATAGAACCATTAACATTAGAATTCGTAAGCCGTATCATTCGTAAAGAACGTCCAGATGCAATCCTACCAACATTAGGTGGTCAAACAGGGTTGAATATGGCTGTTGAACTTGCGAAATCAGGCATACTTGAAGAGTGCGGAGTTGAAATTTTAGGAACAAAATTATCAGCAATCGAGCAAGCGGAGGATCGTGATTTATTCCGTACATTAATGCAGGAATTAAATGAACCAATTCCATCTAGCACCATTATTCATACGCTAGAAGAAGCACATGAATTTGTAAAAGAAATTGGTTATCCAGTTATTGTTCGCCCAGCATTTACAATGGGGGGAACAGGTGGCGGAATCTGTAGTAATGAAGAAGAACTAATTGAAATCGTATCAGGTGGATTAAAACATAGTCCAGTAACACAATGTTTATTAGAAAAGAGTATTGCTGGTTGTAAGGAAATTGAATATGAAGTAATGCGTGATTCGAATGATAACGCGATTGTAGTATGTAACATGGAAAATATCGATCCAGTTGGGGTTCACACAGGTGATTCTATCGTTGTAGCACCGAGCCAAACATTAAGTGACCGTGAGTATCAAATGTTACGAAATACTTCATTAAGAATTATTCGCGCATTAGGAATTGAAGGTGGATGTAACGTTCAGCTTGCACTTGATCCACATAGCTTCCAATACTATGTAATCGAAGTAAATCCGCGTGTAAGTCGTTCGTCTGCACTAGCATCTAAAGCAACTGGATATCCAATTGCGAAGCTAGCGGCAAAAATTGCAGTTGGTTTAACATTAGATGAAATTGTAAACCCAGTAACACAAAAAACATACGCTTGCTTCGAGCCAGCATTAGACTATGTTGTTTCAAAAATTCCACGTTGGCCATTTGATAAGTTTGAATCAGCAAACAGAACACTTGGTACACAAATGAAGGCAACTGGTGAAGTTATGTCAATCGGGCGTAACTTAGAGGAATCATTATTAAAAGCGGTTCGTTCTTTAGAGCTTGGCATTTATCACTTAGAGTTAGAGCATTTAAAAGAGCTTGATAAAGAGACAATGAAAAAACGTATTATAAAAGCTGATGATGAGCGTCTGTTTGTTGTAGCAGAAGCAATCCGTCAAGGTGTAACGAAAGAAGAAATTAACTCATGGTGTGAAATGGACTTTTTCTTCTTACAAAAAGTTGAAAACATCGTAAATATGGAACGCAAAGTAAAAGAAAATGTAGGAATTATGGAAGTATTACAATCTGCGAAAGAAATGGGCTTCAGTGACCATTACATCGCAGCTGCTTGGAACAAAACAGAGCGTGAAATTTACGATATGCGTAAAGAAAGCAATATGACTCCTGTTTATAAAATGGTAGATACTTGTGCGGCAGAGTTTGAATCTGCAACACCATACTACTACAGCACATATGGTGATGAGAATGAATCGATTGTAACAGATCGTAAGAGTGTAGTCGTACTAGGATCTGGTCCAATCCGCATCGGTCAAGGTGTTGAGTTTGACTATGCAACAGTTCACTCTGTATGGGCAATTAAAGAAGCTGGATATGAGGCAATCATTGTTAATAACAACCCAGAAACAGTTTCAACAGACTTCAGTATTTCTGACAAATTATATTTTGAACCATTAACAATCGAAGATGTAATGCACATTATCGATTTAGAAAAGCCAGAAGGTGTTATCGTCCAATTCGGTGGACAAACGGCAATTAACTTAGCTGCTAAATTAGAAGAACACGGTGTGAAAATCTTAGGAACATCACTTGAAGATTTAGACCGTGCAGAAGATCGTGATAAGTTTGAAGCAGCTTTAACACAGCTTGGTATCCCGCAACCAGTTGGTAAAACAGCAACGACTGTAGAGCAAGCGGTAGCAATCGCTGACAAAATTGGTTATCCAGTATTAGTAAGACCATCCTACGTACTAGGTGGACGTGCGATGGAAATCGTATATCGTCAAGAAGAACTGCTGCACTATATGAAGAACGCGGTTAAAGTTCATGCAGATCACCCAGTATTAATTGACCGTTACATGGTTGGTAAAGAAATTGAAGTAGATGCAATTTCAGACGGTGAAAATGTGTTCATTCCAGGTATTATGGAACATATTGAACGCGCTGGGGTTCACTCTGGTGACTCAATTGGAGTATATCCACCACAAAGCTTAYCTGCAAAACTGAAAGAGCAAATTATTGAAAATACAATTGCACTTGGACGAGGATTAAACATTGTTGGATTACTAAATATCCAGTTTGTAGTATTCAAAGATGAAGTGTATGTAATTGAAGTAAACCCACGTGCGAGCCGTACTGTACCATTCTTAAGTAAAATTACAGGCGTGCCGATGGCAAATATCGCAACGAAAGTTATTTTAGGTCAAAACCTAGTAGAGCAAGGTTTTGAAACTGGCTATCGCCCAGAAGAGAAGGAAGTATACGTAAAAGCTCCAGTATTCTCATTTGCGAAACTACGCTCAGTTGATACAACATTAGGACCTGAAATGAAATCAACAGGGGAAGTAATGGGTAAAGATTTAACGCTTGAAAAAGCATTATATAAAGGACTTGTTGCTTCTGGAATTAATATTCCAACGCACGGATCAGTAATCATTACTGTAGCTGATAAAGACAAAGAAGAAGCGATGGAAATTGCAAAACGCTTCCATGAAATCGGTTATAACTTATTAGCGACAGCTGGAACAGCACAATCATTAACAGAACAAAACATTCCAGTGCAAGTTGTAAACAAAATTGATTCTGAAGACTACAACTTACTTGATATTATTCGTCAAGGGAAAGCGCAGTTTGTTATCAACACATTAACAAAAGGAAAACAACCAGCGCGTGATGGTTTCCGCATTCGCCGTGAGTCTGTAGAGAATGGAGTAGCTTGCTTAACATCTCTTGATACAACACGAGCAATCTTGAGAGTATTAGAATCCATGACATTCTCAGCTCACGCAATGAAAGAAATCGCGCCAACAGAGCGCCACGAGGTGGTACATGCATGATGCAAAAGCAAAATATGATCGTCGTTAATCAAACAGAAATCGCAAAAAACATTTACGAATTAGTGCTTCAAGGTGATCTTGTACAGCAAATGAACGAACCAGGGCAGTTTGTACACATTAAGGTAGCAGAGGGCATTACGCCCCTTCTGCGCCGCCCAATTAGTATTTGTAATGTCGATCAAGACAAGAACGAATTTACAATGCTATATCGTGCGGAAGGACAAGGAACAAAAACATTAGCAAAAAGAAAACAAGGTGAACTTGTAGATGTGTTAGGACCACTTGGTCATGGATTTCCTATAGAAGAAGCGGAATCTGGGCAAACGGCTCTATTAGTTGGCGGGGGAATTGGTGTACCACCACTATACGAATTGTCACAGCGTCTTGTAGCAAAGGGAGTACGCGTTATTCACATCTTAGGTTTCCAGACGAAAGATGTTGTCTTCTATGAAGAGAAATTCGCAGAACTTGGTGATACGTATGTTGCAACAGTTGATGGTACACACGGTACAAAAGGGTTTGTAACAGATGTAATTGATAGCTATGGAATTGACTTTGACATTCTATACTCATGTGGACCTTTAGCGATGCTTCGTGCATTAGAAGGACGCTATAAAGAGAGAAAAGCCTACATTTCATTAGAAGAACGCATGGGCTGTGGCATCGGAGCATGTTTCGCATGTGTATGTCATTTGCAAGCAGATCCGAGTGGACATTCTTACAAGAAGGTGTGTAGCGATGGACCAGTATTTCCAATCGGGGAGGTTGTACTATGAACAGATTGCAAGTTGAATTACCGGGGTTATCATTAAAAAATCCAATCATCCCAGCATCTGGTTGCTTCGGATTTGGTCGTGAGTATGCACAGTTCTATGATTTAAGTGTACTTGGATCAATTATGATTAAAGCGACGACAGAACAGCCTCGTTATGGAAACCCAACGCCTCGTGTTGCTGAAACACCAGGCGGAATGCTAAATGCAATCGGGCTTCAAAATCCTGGATTAGAAAAGGTAATGAATTCTGAATTACCTTTTCTCGAGCAATTTGATCTTCCGATTATTGCAAACGTTGCTGGTTCACAAGCTGAGGATTACGTAGCGGTTGCGAAGGAAATTTCAAAAGCACCAAATGTTCATGCGCTAGAATTAAATATTTCTTGTCCAAACGTAAAAACGGGTGGTATTGCTTTTGGTACTGTCCCAGAAATTGCTGCTGATTTAACGAAGCGAGTAAAAGAGGTTTCTGAAGTACCGGTATATGTGAAATTGTCACCGAACGTGGCAAACATTGTAGAGATTGCGAAGGCAATTGAAAATGCAGGTGCGGACGGATTAACGATGATTAATACATTGCTTGGTATGCGTCTAGATTTAAAAACAGCAAAACCCATTTTAGCAAACCGTACAGGCGGACTATCAGGACCTGCAATTAAGCCAGTGGCGATTCGTATGGTACATGAAGTGAGTCAAGCGGTTAACATTCCGATTATCGGAATGGGCGGTATTGAATCAGCAGAAGATGTAATTGAGTTCTTCTACGCTGGTGCAAGCGCAGTTGCAGTTGGTACAGCGAACTTTGTTGATCCGTTCGTATGTCCAACAATTATTGAAGAATTACCAGCGTTATTAGATGAATTAGGATTTGATCACATTTCGGAATGTCAGGGAAGGAGCTGGAAATAAACATGTCACAGTCTTTAATCGTTGCACTGGATTTTCCAGGTAAGGCAGAGGTAGAACAGTTTTTAAGCCACTTTGAAGGGGAACAGTTATTTGTCAAAGTTGGTATGGAGCTATTCTATAAAGAGGGACCTGCTATCATTACGTACTTAAAAGAAAAAGGGCATCAAATTTTTCTAGATTTAAAGCTCCATGATATTCCGAATACAGTAAAAAGCGCTATGCGCAGCCTAGCTAGTCTAGATGTTGATATGGTAAATGTTCATGCTGCTGGGGGAAGCAGCATGATGAAAGCTGCGCTTGAGGGATTAGTGGAAGGTAAGCAAGAAGGAAAAGAGAGACCGATTTGTATTGCAGTTACACAACTAACAAGCACTTCGGAAGCTATGATGAAAAAAGAGATTGGTATTGAGAAAACGTTAGAAGAAGCGGTTGCTCATTATGCAAAATTAACGAAAGAAAGTGGACTTGATGGTGTTGTATGTTCGACACTAGAAGTACCAAAGTTACGTGAAGTATGCGGACCTGCATTTGTAACAGTAACACCGGGGATTCGTCTTGCAAGCGATGATGTTAATGATCAAGTACGCGTAGCAACGCCAAAGCGTGCACGTGAACTTGGTTCAAGTTACATTGTAGTGGGACGTAGTATTACAAAAGCAGAAAATCCGCTTGAAGCGTATAAAACAGTAAAACAACAGTGGGAAGGTGTAACAATATGAAAAAAGAAATCGCATCTCATCTATTAGAAATTGGCGCAGTATTTTTACAACCAAATGATCCATTTACATGGTCTTCTGGTATGAAATCACCAATTTATTGTGATAATCGTTTAACGTTATCATATCCAAAAGTACGCCAAGCGATTGCGGCAGGATTAGAGAAGTTAATCGAAGAACACTTCCCAACTGTAGAAGTTATTGCAGGAACAGCAACTGCTGGTATTGCGCACGCTGCATGGGTAAGTGATCGTATGGATTTACCAATGTGCTATGTACGTAGTAAAGCAAAAGGTCATGGTAAAGGGAACCAGATTGAAGGAAAAGCAGAAAAAGGTCAAAAAGTAGTAGTAGTAGAAGACTTAATTTCAACTGGCGGCAGTGCAATTACTTGTGTAGAAGCACTTCGCGAAGCTGGCTGTGAAGTATTAGGAATCGTATCAATCTTCACGTATGAGCTTGAAGCAGGAAAAGAAAAACTAGCAGCAGCAAACGTAGCATCATATTCTCTAAGCGACTACAGTGCATTAACTGAAGTGGCAGCAGAAAAAGGTATGATCGGACAAGCTGAAACAAAAAAATTACAAGAATGGCGTAAAAATCCAGCTGATGAGGCTTGGATTACAGCCTAATTATAAAAAACACGACCGCGGGGGAAACGCGGTCGTGTTTTTTATAGAAAATATGGTTAGATAAATATCCTCTTATCCTGGTAATTCTAACAATTATTCTAGATGAGGTCCCGACACATCGCCATCAAGCTAAGCATACTAAAAGGTAATATGGTAGTGCATTTTTATTGATTCTCTATGAATACACTAAAAATGGGCATGACAAAAAAACTATTTAATGGTTTTTTTTTATTTTTATGTGGATTTTCGTATTTGTAACATTTTACAATACATAACACCCAAAACATCAAAAATCGTTTTCTTTTTGTAACGGTGCGATTTCCGTTCGTTTTTCTTCATTTTTTAACCAATTCTTAAAATCCATCATCATCCTTCTTTCTTCAATTGTGTTCCGTAAAAAGTATCTATTATATATATTAAGTTTAATAAGTTAACGGAAGACATCTTCTGTTAACTAAAAAAAATTTCTATATTTATTTAGTTCTTTAATAAATGGAGAGATATTCATTTGTTAAAGAACTAAGAATTTAATATTTTTCTATTTTTTTACAAATAGCACACAAAAAAGACATACTTCTAGGCTATTTTTATATACAGGAATTATTTTTTTGAAATGGTTACTATATATAAAGGAGACTTCAAAATGGATATGGATTCATATTATTGGGAAATGGTTAAGAAGAATATTGGTGTGTATTCTGAACAGGAACAAGAATGTCTTCGAAATAAGAAGGTTATTATTTTTGGATTAGGGGGTGTAGGTGGATATGAAGCAATTCTCTTCTCTCGGATGGGGATTGGGCATATTACAGGCGTTGATCCAGATGAATTTGAAATATCTAATATTAACAGACAAATGTTAGCGCTTTCTAGTGTTATAGGTGAACCAAAAGCAAAAGTTGCAGAACAGGTTGTAAAAGATATACATCCCTATATATCAACAAACTTTATACAAACAAGAGTAGATGAAGATAATGTAATCGAACTTATAAAAGAGCACGATATTGTATTAGAAGCCGTAGATGACATGCCTTCAAGAGTTATTATACATAGAACTGCTAGAGAATTAGGTATACCAAGTGTGGGGATGTCAGGTAGTCCTCCTACAAGAGGATTTGTTTCTACATTTTTTCCAACTGGAATTCCTTATGAGGAAGCCTTGAATGTATCTATTGTAGGAGGTAAATTAACAAATCACGAATTAAGACAACAAATTGCGGATATAAAGAAAAGTCGAGCTTGGTATTCTGTAGAAAAAGGGGCACCAAAAGAGTGGGCACAAGATTTTTGTGATGGAAAAGCAGGATGGATTATCACGCCGATGCGTGCCCATCTATTGTCATTATTTAGCTTTCATGAAGCAATCCAAGTGTTAACTGGTCGTGAACCGCTAGCGAGAGCTCCAAAAGGGATTGTTATTGATGTAAATAGCCAGAACCCCGTCCAAGTAAAAAATGCACCAAAAGATGGTTGGGATTATACAACACTGTAAGGAGGAAAATAATTTGTTAACAAAAAATAAAAATACGCAAAATATATATGAAGAAAGTTTCACGCGAAATATTGGCGTCATTTCTGTAGAGGAGCAAGAAAAATTAAAAAATGCTCGCGTTACTGTAGTTGGAGCAGGGGGAGTAGGAGGAATTACACTCATTCAATTGGCGCGAATGGGTGTAGGTTCTTTACATGTTATTGATCAAGATGTATTTGAAGCAAGCAATATCAATCGACAAATGCTAAGTTCCATCAGTAAATTAGGACAGCAAAAAGCAGAGGTCGCTTTAGAAGTTTTGCAAGACATTAATCCATTATTACAAATAGAGATAACAAAAGAATTTGTTACCGAGGACAATGCATTAGAACTTCTAACGAATGCAGATGTCATTATAGATGCAACTGACAATTTAGTAGCGAGAGTAATTATCCATCGTACAGCTCAGAAACTAGGAATCCCTTCTATTTGGATTGCAGTTACACCCCCCTTTAGAGGTGGCGTCATGTCTTTAACTCCTAACTCTACGCCCTATGAAATTGCGTTAGGATATCCGTCTTATCAACAAGAGCTAACACCAGAAATGCAAAATAAAATTCATGAATTAAAAGATGGACGTGCTCTTCATTCCGTTACATATGGCGCGGATGAGAAATGGGCAAGCAGTTATGTACAAAAAGATCGTCCATGGGCTGTATTGTCTCCCGTTGCGAATATAGTAGGCATTCTAGCAAGCTTTGAAGCATTTAAATTTATGATAAATCGAGAAGAGTTAAGACCTGTAATAAGTCCAAATTTAATTCAAATTAACTTTGCAAACCAGAATATGGTACAAGTCTCTATACCGGAAAATGGTAGTTGGGACTATACCACACTATAGATGAGAGAAAAGATTATGCTTCCTTTTTTGTTACTTGGAATAATTGTAATACTCGCCCTGCTTATAAAGGATTATGCACTAGCTGGTGCGGCTTGCTTATTAGGAATTTTACTTGCTGTTGGACAAAAAACTTTATTACATTTTATTCAACAATACTCTTTTCAAATTGGTATTTTCTTTCTTATGTTATTCTTTTTAATTCCAATTGCATCAGGGAAGATTACAAACGAAAACGTAGTGAAATTAATTGCTTCCCCTATGGGATTAGGGTCCATTCTTGCAGGTTTCACTGTGTCATACATAGGAGGGAAAGGTGTAGGAGTTCTATCTATGAATCCTACGATATTGTTAGGTGTCTTAATAGGGACTCTTGTTGCCGTATTATTTACAAAAGGTTTACCAGCCGGATTAATTATTGCGGCTGGAATAATAGCTATTATTTCTATGAAATGAAAGGAACATTCTAAATGAAGATAAAATGGACACATATTAGTTTAGTAGGGATTTTTTTTATAATGCTTATGTCTGGTTGTTCTAATATAAAAGAAACTTCTCAAAATGCTCAGACTTCTAAAGTAGTAAAACAAGAATTAGAAATTCAGCAAGGAGAAGAAAAAATATTTTTGCTTCATAAAAACTTAAATAATAAAAAACAGTATAAATCCGATGAAATTGTCTTATTTTTAGAACCATTTAGTGTACCTACAGCTCAAGCATTTGATGTACCAAAATATTCGTGGATGGATGAGTATGCCAAAAAAGGGTATGATACTTGGGCCATGGATTTTCGAGGGTTTGGTCATTCTTCTCGCCCTAAAGAAATGTCAGATCCTCCTTCCCAAAACCGTCCGGTTATTCATCTGAATGATGCAACTAAGGATCTAGAAACAGTTGTAAAGTGGATCCAAAAGAAAAGAAATGTGAAAAAGATTCATATAATAGGGTGGTCATATGGAGGTGTTGTSGCTGGAAATTATGCAATATCCCATCCTCAAGATATTAATAAACTTATTTTATATGGGTATATGCATGGATTCACACTTCCTATGATGACAAAATCTCTTGAAAATCCATTACAACCTAATCAATTTAACCCTGAAGCATCAGCCTATCAAATGGTGGACTTTGATAAAGGAATGCATCATTGGCATATGATGATGGGAAAGAAAAAAATCGTTACAAATGAAGCAATGGATGCCGTAAAACAAGTATTTATCAATTCGGATCCTATGAGTAAGAAAAATAATCAAACTATTCGTCGACCAGTTGGTCCACTAGAGGATTTGTTTTATATTTGGAAAAATCAGCCTTTATATGATGTATCTAARATTACCGTTCCAKTACTTGTCATTTAYGGRGAAGATGACAYRTTTGCAGACCGAAATATGATGTCAAAAYTAACARGTACAAAACAAAAAAAAGAAGTWGTAATCCCYGATGCAACGCACTGGGCTGTTTATGAAAAGAATCGTAATAGCCTATTCGAACAAACGTTAAACTTTATAGAAATGAAAGAAGGAAAAAAGGAATGAACAAGGGTATAACAATATTGGATGCCACCTTACGTGAAGGAGAACAACAATGTGGTATTCGTTTCTCCAAGGAAGATAAAATTACCTTACTCCATATGTTAGAGAATTTTGGAGTAACTCTTATCGAGGTTGGACATCCGGGTATTTCTGAAGAAGAAGAAGAGATTTGCCGAGAAGTTGCAGCCTCTGCAAAGTACGCTGAAATACTTATGCATGCTCGGGCAAAAAAAGAAGAAGTTCATGCGGCTTATCGTGCTGGTGCCGATTGGATAGGAATCTGGACGTCTATTAACCCCATTTCTTTACAAACAAAGTACACCAATAGATCAAAAGATTACGTTATCAATCAAGTGAAACAAGCTATTGAAGAAGCAAAATCTTTAGGGATGAAAATCCGTTTTACTATTGAAGATGCTTCGCGAACTGAATGGGAAGATATCGCCTACATTGGACAGGTTGCACATGTAGCTGGAGCAGACCGAATCAGTTTAGCAGACACTGTAGGAATTTGGGAACCAAGTCAGTGTGCGACAATCGTGAAGAAATCTGTTGAGACATTCCCTTGTGAGATTGAAGTTCACCTTCATAATGATTTAGGGCTAGCCATGGCAAATGCCCTTGCTGCAATCGATTCAGGGGCATCTGTCATTGATACTACATTGTGCGGAATAGGTGAACGTGCTGGGATTGTTGACTTGCTAAATTTATCAGTGTTTTTATCTCAAAAGCGTAATCTTCAGTACTTTAAACTACAGATGATTCCTGAATTGACTCAATCTCTTCAATTAGCTACTGGTTGTAAAGTAGATCATTGGAGACCGATTATTGGAAAGAACATATTTACTCATACGGCACCTTATCATAAAAAAGCTGTTCAGCAGAATGACTCAGCATACGAGGGTATTCAGCCTGAAATGATAGGAAGAGTAAGGACCATTCAACAAAAATGCATAGAAAGAAAAGGGCCTAGGCTTTCAAAGTCTCTCCGAGTTAGTAAACCATTTGTAAAGGGAGCATCTGAGCTTTTATATCATCGCGATGGTCCAGGAGAGCGGTGGGTGCAGATGGATTATAGAACGGATGAACGGGCTTCATTTTATGTGATACAGCGTGTGTTTTACGATGCGCATATGGATGATAACTTAGAAGGACATGTAGATATTCACGCACATCATTGTGATAGTGCTTTTATCTTCTGGGGGAATAAAATAGATGGTACAGGCCTCGTATGTGAAGTGGAAATTGAAGGAGAGTCTCAAATCATTGAGAGTCCTGCATCTGTTTTTATTCCAGCGGGTTTCAAGCATAGGTATAAGTACCTTTCGGGTATAGGAACATATACAAATATCGTACTAGCACCTAATTATAATTCTAGTTTGTTAGAGGATAATTTATCAAAAATGCGTGTATAATGGGTAATCTAAAATGCCATTAAGTTAAAATACATTTGCATCCCAAAAACGAAAAAAAAATTTTCGTTTTTGGGATGCTTTTATTTTTTACTTGATGAAGATAGGGAGCTACTTCAAAAGATGAATAAGAACCTTAATTTTCTTTCGTGAAAAAGGCTTAATCCTTTGGTATGAACTGTACCTCGAATTGTGGACACTTAAAAAAGTCCATAATTCGGGGTTTTTGTATATTTTTACACTCATTCCTCCTTATAATGGAAACAATGGTAAAAAGACAATTTATGAAAATTAAAAGATGGCTTTCTTTGCGTTAAAGGAAAGCCATCTTTTTAAATGCACTTAAAATTCATAAAGAGACACAGGGTATAGGTTACAATATAAAGTGAAACTTTAATCAGTGGGGGTTTTCTTCATCCCCCACTGATTGTTAGTTGAACGAATCGGGCTTTTACGGACAGTTCATCTCCCACCTAACTTCTTTGCTTTCGCTGAATTTTGAGGTGGGAGTGTTACTGTCCGTTAATGCGGGATAAATGTAGAATTAGCACAAATTATCAAAAAAATATTTTGTTTGAATTATAAAATATGAATATACTGTGGTATTGAGGAATGAATCATTTTGAAAGAATACAAAACTCAATTGAATATATTGAAAAGAGCTTACAAGACGAATTGAACGTTACTGAAATTTCCTCAAAACGAAAATTTTATCTCTTCATAGTTGCATGGGAATACAGCTTTCATTTTTTTCGTTGTGGGGACATTTCAAAATACTAGCTTGATAACGATGTGGCAGGACCCAGCTTTATAAAATATAATTATTGCGATAAGGAAGAATATTATTAAAAACTTTATCAAATTTTTCTCTGAGCGGTAACTCCATCTTTAAATATTTATGAATTATAAAATGTATAATGATCTGATGAATAATGAGTTTAAAATTAAGCATTAAAGCAACTATCTGGAATCTAATTGTAATTCAGCTTTGTTGGTTGTCAGTGTATTAGCAGAATTACAATTTCCAGAGTAGATAGCTCTTGCTTCATCACACGAATCAGATTTTTCACATCCTATAAGCATTCCTAATGTTATAAACGATAATAAAATCTTTTTCATTATAATACACGCTCCATACTATTTAGAATGTTATGATGTTCTTAGACTAATTGAAATTTAATACATATATTTCTATAACGAAAAACATATGTATTAAATTAAAGAAACTGAGGAAGGTCAGTTTCTTTAATTTATATAATAGGCCTCACCATACATGCCCATCAACTTAAGAGTGGAAAAAACTGAACTGTCATTCAGAAAGGTTAAAACATTTCTAAAATAGGAGCCTATTCTTAAAAATGCGTATATCGAATAAATCTTAATGGGTTTCATTTTTTAAATTATGTAACTTTCTTTTGTTTTCTTAATCCATTATACTCATAGACAACACCCATAATATCAAAGACAGTTTTCTTCTCATATCGATGAGACTTCCGTCCATTCTTCTTTAGGAGGTGGAACAGGCGGATTAGGATCTTTGTTATTTCTTGGGTGTTTTTTTGTTACAGCTAGATCAACGATTAAGACGTTTCGTAGTTACAACACTACCTAGGAAAAGTATTCCCTGGCGTTTTATAAATTTCTGCAAAGAAAAAAAACGACTCGAATGAGTCGGTTTTAACTAGTTAGTTTACTTGGATCGGCCTTGAAGATACTGGAATAGCTCTATATAAGAACGTAGCCAACTGTTCACGTGTCACTTTATCTTTGGCACCAAAATAACCGCTACCATATTCTCACATTATATTATGTTCAGCCATGTACTGAATCTCTTTATACGCCCAATGCGATTGAGATACATCTATAAAACTACTAGTCTGGGCGCTTGCTGCTTTTATATTCTGATTTGAGTTACTTCAGCAAAAGAATTCTGCGCAAAAAAAGTCGTACCAAATATTGCTGCGCATACACCTGTAATAATTAATTTCTTCATTTCTTTCTCTCCTGATCTTTATAATTAATTTTGATATATATAATTATATATATATCAAAATTAATAACAATAGGAAATTCTATTTTATATTTATAGATTCGAGAGCTTCATAACAAAACGTTACCCTTTCTAATCTAGCTTGTGTAGAAAGGATAACGTGGGGATATTAAAATGTCTTAAGTTGATGGGCATGTTGTGTTACCCCATTGCCATCAAGCTAAGAAAACGAAAACTTATATATCATTATCTTTAGGTGGAGAGGAAAGATTGTTTGATAAATTAAAAAGGCTATTTAAAAAAGATAAAGAGAATGATTTTGAAGATGAGAGGTACATTTTCAAACAGAATCGTTAAATTTCTTAAATAAAAGATATTACTATTTTCCCTTCACAGCTTCATACCCCTTTACAAATAATAAAGTTATATAAGAAACGATAAATGAGAAGATGCTATACATGCCAACCCAAAAGAAAAATGAAGGGGGAAACAATATAACTCCTAATATAAGAAAAATAGCAAACGTTACAATTGGCATTACGTAATACGTTCTTGTTCTACGTGTCCCAAGTACTGAAACAATAAAAATAAGTAATGGACAAATAAATAAAAAGAAAAGCAATTCACTCATGATTATGCCCCCTTTTCTTAAAAAGTAATATGTTCTTTTAAACTAATTGTTCTCTTAATATAATTTTGACAGATGGTTTGAAATCCCTTTTGGGAATCAGTATATTTCAACAATTCGCAAGGGAAAACAGTAAGCAAAGAAAACTTGTCTATGGTTATAAAAGAAACATCGCGATAATTGTAGTGACAATTAACACGATAACGACAGGTATAAAATTGCGTCTAGCAAGTTCGAATGGATCTACTTTATAAATTGCTTATTGAAATAATAATAGAGATGATTAAAATAGTTGGTAGTAGTTCGGTAATGGCATAGGTAAAACTTTGAAAAATCCCGCTAACGGCAAGAGGAATGGAATGTGTTGCGGTTAGAGCT